>CAMEIT010000053.1 GCA_945918795.1 uncultured Clostridia bacterium
TTTATAATGTATATCCCCGTGTTTACGTTATCGCTGAACACCTCGCTCCAGTTCGGCTTCTCGGAGAATCTGATTATTCTGCCGTCCTCCTGAGTAATAACCACTCCGTATTCAATGGGATTGGCAACCTTTTTGAGTACGATAGTAATATCGGCGTTTTTCTCGTTGTGAAATTTTATTGCCCGACTCAAATCAATATCAGTAATCCCGTCGCCGCTGAGAACAACAAACGTATCACTCAGAAAATTCTGAGCGCTCTTAACGCTTCCTGCTGTCCCCAAAGGCGTCGTTTCAACAAAATATTCAATGCTGACGTCCATACTTTTGCCGTTGCCAAGATGACTCATTATCATATGAGGCATATACTGAAGCGTCACGCCTATTTCATGTATTCCGTATTTTTTGAGCAATTCAACCGCATAATCGATTACCGGTCTGTTTGCAACCGGAAGCATAGGTTTAGGCATAGTACAGGTCAATGGTCTGAGCCGTGTTCCTGCGCCGCCTGCCATAATAATCGCTTTCATAAAAATCACCTTGTTTTTGCTCCGGTCGGAATATGATTTGAATACCGTACACAGTGCAAAAACTTTCCTTCCCTCAGAATAAAATATCTTCATATATTGCCGTCTATAATGGCAGTAGAACTATTTTGTGTATGCTGAAACATTAATATACATCAAGAGAAAATAATTACGGGAAAGAAAAAACCGGCTGACAAAAAAATCAGTCGGTTTTACAGTATATTCTTATATAATTGTCAGCCTCTGCCCTATATTACAAGCAAAATTCGGACGCAATATGTCTTATGATAGCTGATGAAATGCAAAGTCCTGCCGCCGCAGGCACAAAAGCAGAGCTTCCGAGCTCATCATGGAGCTTTTTTTGAGGTTCTTCCTTTGAGCAGACAACGGTCAGATTTTTTATGCCTCGGTTTTTCAGTTCCTTTCTGACGACTCTTGCAAGCGGATCGTAGGCTGTTTTATAAATATCGGTTATTTCCAATAGATCCGGTCGTTTTCTGAGCGCCGTGCCCATTGATGAAATAATAGGTATGTTCCTTTTCTTACAAAAACAAATAAGATTCAGCTTCGCCTGTACATCGTCAATGCAGTCGGCAACAGCGTCTACATTATATTTATCAAACACCAATTCAAAGTCGTTACTGAACGAGTGCGTATATTTTATTACATTTGCATCGGGATTTATCAGCGCCGCCATTCTTTCAATAACGTCCGTTTTCGCCTCGCCGACAGTATTAATATCCGCCACTGCCTGCCTGTTCATGTTTGTAACGTCAACAACGTCCCTGTCAGCAGCAATAAGCGTCCCTATTCCGCATCTGATAAGAGACAAAGCGGCATAAGAGCCAACGCCACCAATACCGAATACTGCAACAGTAGCGCCGGCAAACTTTTGTACCGCCTCATCTCCGTATAAAACTCTTGTTCTTTGTAAAAAATCCATTATTCTTCCGTTTTTATTTTGAGGTCTCTCAGCTGTTTTTCTTCAACGAAGTCAGGCGCACCCGACATAAGATCTGAAGCATTCTGTACCTTCGGGAAAGCAATGCAGTCTCTTATGTTGTCTCCACCCGTTATGTGCATAACAAGTCTGTCAAGACCGTATGCAAGACCGCCGTGCGGCGGAGCACCGTATTTGAGAGCTTCGAGAAGGAATCCGAATCTGTCCCATGCGTCCTCTTTTGTAAATTTAAGTGCTTCAAGCATTCTTTCCTGAACTTCGGTAGTATGAATACGAATGCTTCCTCCGCCTATTTCCGTTCCGTTGAGAACTATATCGTATGCTTTTGCATGAACACGTTCAGGTTCGCTCTCAAGATATTGCAGGTCCTCATCAAGAGGTGCCGTGAACGGATGGTGCATAGCGACAAGTCTGCCCTCTTCCTCGCTGTATTCAAACATCGGGAATTCAGTTACCCACAGGAAATTGAATTTTTTGCTGTCTATGAGGTTGAGTCTCTTTCCGCATTCAATTCTGAGTGCGCTGAGTGCCGTAAACACGATAGCAGGCTTTGCATCTGCAACAAAAAGAAGTGCGTCGCCCTTTTGTCCGTCAAGCCTTTCAATAAGAGCCTCGGTAACCTCAGGTGCGAGGAACTTTGTGAATGACGATTTAACCTCATCGCCTATATTTATCCATGCCAAGCCCTTGGCGTTGTACGTCTTTACAAATTCGCCGAGAGAGTCGATCTCTTTTCTTGAGAATGATGCGCCTTTTGCATTGATTGCTCTTACAGTACCGCCGTTTGCGATTGCATCCGTAAATACCTTAAAGCCGCAGTCCTTGACAATATCGCTTACATTGCAAAGCTCAAGACCGAATCTTGTATCGGGCTTGTCACAGCCGTAGCGTTCCATTGCCTCGCTGTATTTCATGCGCACAAACGGAGTCTCTATATCGAGTCCGAGCGTGTTTTTGAATATGTGCTTCAAAAGTCCCTCATTCAGCGTCATAACGTCTTCCATATCGACAAAAGACATTTCCATATCTATCTGAGTAAATTCAGGCTGTCTGTCTGCTCTGAGGTCCTCATCTCTGAAGCAGCGAGCGAGCTGGAAGTATCTGTCGTATCCCGAAATCATGAGGAGCTGTTTGAAAAGCTGCGGAGATTGCGGAAGCGCATAAAATTTGCCTTTGTGAATACGGCTCGGAACAAGATAGTCACGTGCGCCCTCGGGAGTGCTCTTTGTGAGCATAGGCGTCTCGATATTGAGGAAACCGTTTGCGGAAAGGTATTCATAAACAAGCTGTGAAACCTTATGCTTCATAATAATATTCTGCTGGAGCTCCGGTCTGCGCAAATCAAGGTATCTGTATTTAAGGCGCAAAGCGTCTGAAACCTTTGCCGATTCCTCAATTTCAAAAGGAGGCGTCTGTGAGCGAGATAATATTTCAAGCTCCTCAACCTTAAGTTCAATAGCGCCTGTTTTCATATTCGGATTCACCATATCTCCCGTACGTGCGGCAAGCGTTCCGCGTGCGGCGATAACGTATTCGCTTCTGAGCTGTTCAGCCATGGCAAACAACTCGGGATCTTTGCCGCCGTCAAATACGAGCTGTATAATTCCCGATATATCTCTCAAAGTAATGAATATGAGATTGCCTAAATTTCTTCTTCTGTTTACCCAGCCGCATAATACCTGACTTGAGCCAACATCATCAAGAGTTAATTCTGTACATTTAGCTGTTCTTTTTAGCATTTTGAATAACCATTCCTTTCAAATATAATTCACTGTATGCTCAATGCCGATTTCAGATAAGCGCATACATCGGCGGAAGCAATCTTTTCTTCCGTGCCGTTGTCCATATTTTTTACGTTAAATATTCCCGATTCAAGCTCGTTGCTTCCTATTACAACGACGTATCTCGCATCATATTTGCCTGCCTGCTTGAACTGTGCCTTAAAGCTTCTCGAGTTATACTCAAGCTCTGTTTTTATATTTTCCGCACGCAGTGACTGTCCGAGTGCAAACGCTGTCTCAGCCGTTCCGTCACCCGAATAAGCAATGAACACATCACAGCGCGGTTTTGATTCCGGAATGAGATTTTCCTGTCTCAAAAGCATTATAAGTCTTTCAAGACCCAAACCGAATCCGACTCCGCACGTTTGAGGACCGTCAAGCTCAGATATGAGATTGTCGTATCTACCGCCGCCGCATATCGTAATTTTACCGTCTATATCCGCAATAATTTCAAATACCGTTTTCGTGTAGTAGTCAAGTCCGCGCACTATCATCGGATCTATTTCAAACGGGATACCTGCCGATGTAAGCAATGATTTAAGTGCTTCGTTATGTTCGCGGCACTCATCGCACAAGTGATCTATCGGCACAGGCGCACCCTCGATAATGTGCTTGCAGGATTCCTCTTTGCAGTCAAGAATACGCATTGGATTCTTTTCAAATCTCGATTTACACGTATCGCAAAGGCCGTCATAATTAGCCTTAAGATATTCTTTGAGCTTCAACTGATAAGCCGGTCTGCATTTTTCGCAGCCTATCGAATTAAGATTTACGGAAAGTCCCTTAAGTCCTACCGAATTTAAGAAGTTGAATGCAAGTGAAATTACTTCGGCATCGATAACAGGCGACTTTGCGCCGAAAACCTCAACTCCGAATTGGTGGTGTTCTCTGAGTCTGCCCTTGTTTGTGTTTTCGTATCTGAAAACAGGTGTAAAATAGTACATCTTTACAGGCTGTGGCTTTGAGGACATACCCTCTTCTATATACGAGCGAGCCGCTCCCGCGGTTCCCTCAGGCTTGAGAGTAATGCTTCTGTTGCCTTTGTCGTTAAATGTGTACATTTCCTTTTGTACAATATCGCTTGTATCTCCGACTCCTCTCAAAAAAAGCTCCGTATGCTCGAAAACAGGAGTCCGAATTTCATTGTACCCGTACAAGTCCGCAGTTTTACGTGCATTTGCTTCAATATACTGCCATATATAAGACTCGTCCGGCGTTATATCTTTTGTTCCCTTAGGCTTTTGTGTAAGCATATAAATACCGTTTGACCGAACATATCAGTCACCTTTCCTGTTGTTATTTAAAAAAATCCGTCTCTTAAAATCAAGAGACGGATATATCCGCGGTGCCACTCTCGTTGCTGTCAAATAAACAGCCGCTCGAAAGACATTTTAACGCACGTCCGATGCGAACCGCTCCGAGGTGTCCTTTGTAATACCGTCTGACCATCCGCGCTCTCAGCAATGCGCGGTTCTCTGTATGAAAGCGATAAAACTACTCTTCTCTTCAACGCAGTCTTGTATTCTGTAAAAATCAGAAATAATTAATTACTTTTCCTGCAAAGCAAGATTGAGTGCCTTAACGATCTCATCGACATCAACGCCGTGACCGATGCAGGCTTCCTCCAAAGTTTCTCCGTTTGACATTTCACAGCCTATGCAAAACATACCGAATGCAAAAAATATATCGGCAAGCTCCATATCAACGTCAATTATTTCTTTGATTGTCATATCCTTATTAATTATATTTTCCATATATAACCTCTTTATTATCCATGTGCTGTTTAATATTGTATCACAAATCCCGCAAATAATCAAGCGTTTTTTGCAATTTTCCATATTTCCGCGGAAATTAAAGCCGTTTTTCCAAAAAATCCTTCTCTTGATTAAAAAACAGATTATAATATATCGTCAATATTCGACACAGACTACTCTAAATCCCAAAGCAATGTGCTCGATGCAGGCAAAAGAGATGTTTCGCTTGACAAATACCCAGTATGGGTATATAATAAATATACCCGCACGGGGTATTTTGAGCGTTCATCTCAAAAAATATAAGTAAGGAGGCTTTTGTGTCGCACACAAAAGAAAATATCAAGGCTGTGGAAAAATGTAATTGTACAAGAACAAAAGAGCGTACCGATGAGGAATATAAAAGCCTCATAAACCGTCTCAACAGAATAGAAGGACAAATAAGAGGAATAAAAGGCATGGTTGAAAAAAACGCATACTGCATAGATATTCTGACTCAATCATCGGCAGTAAGCGCGGCATTGAGCGCATTTAATAAGGAATTGCTTTCGGAGCACATAAAAACGTGTGTTGCGAATGACATACGCGCCGGCAATGACGAAACAATAGATGAATTGCTTTCGGCATTGCAAAAACTCATGAAATAAAAGTTATCTTAATCGGAGGTAAAAAAAGAAGAATGAGACAATATAACATAAAAGGAATGAGCTGCGCAGCGTGCAGCGCAAGAGTGGAAAAAGCTGTATCAAAAGTAAAAGGCGTAACATCGTGTTCCGTCAATCTTCTTACAAATTCAATGGGAGTGGAAGGCAGTGCAACGGATGCGGACATATTTGCCGCGGTAAAAGCAGCAGGATACGGCATATCGTCGGCAGATAAAAAAACAAAGGACAAAACAGAAGCAAAAGAAGACTCTTCAATTAAAATAAGGCTTATTGCATCAATCGTGCTTCTTGTTGCTCTCATGTATTTTTCAATGGGCTACACAATGTTCGGCTTTAAGCTGCCGTATTTTTTTGACGGCAACTATGTGGCAATAGGCATTGTGCAAATGCTGTTGTGTGGAATAATTATGGTAATAAACCAAAAGTTTTTTATAAGCGGAACAAAAAGCGTCCTTCACAAAGCGCCAAATATGGATACGCTTGTTGCGCTCGGTTCGGGAGTATCTTTTTTATACAGCGTGTACGTTATATTCAAAATGACAGCGGCCGGGAGCAATTCTGACTTTATGCCTGCGGCTCATTATTTGCATGAATTATATTTTGAATCTGCCGCAATGATACTCACGCTCATTACAGTCGGCAAAATGCTCGAGGCAATGGCAAAAGGCAAGACAACAAGCGCTCTGAAAGGACTTATGCTTCTTACTCCGACAACGGCTTGTGTGATTTCAGACGGAAAAGAAGCTCTGATACCTGCCGATGAAGTCAAAAAAGGAGATATTTTCATCGTACGTCCGGGAGAAAGCATTCCCGTTGACGGCATTGTTATCGATGGCAGCAGTGCCGTAAATGAGTCTGCGCTTACGGGCGAAAGCATTCCTGTCGATAAAAAAGATGGCGACAATGTATATGCGGCTACATTGAATCAGTCGGGCTTCATAAAATGTAAAGCCGAACACGTCTCCGGTGAAACAATGCTTTCCCAGATAATTCGCATGGTAACCGATGCAGGCGCAACAAAAGCCCCCATTGCAAGAGCGGCAGATAAAGTATCGGGAATTTTTGTGCCTACTGTAATTGCAATAGCGTTTGTTACGGCGATTGTCTGGCTCATTGCAGGGTATGATATCGGATTTGCTTTGGAAAGGGGTATTTCCGTTCTCGTAATTAGCTGTCCGTGTGCTCTCGGTTTGGCAACGCCTGTGGCAATAATGGTAGGAAACGGTGTCGGTGCAAAAAACGGCATACTCTTCAAGACAGCCGCCGCCCTTGAAGAGACAGGCAAAATAAAAACTGCTGTATTTGACAAAACAGGTACGATTACAAACGGTGAGCCGGAAGTAACCGATATTTTACCTGCAACCGGAATAGATATTACGGAGTTTATGGAAACGGCATATTCGCTTGAATCAAAAAGCGAGCATCCTTTGGCAAAGGCAATAATTAAATGGGCTGTGGAGCACAAAATCAATGCAACCGAAATAACAGGGTTTGAATCTTTGCCGGGAAACGGTCTCAAGGCTTTTGCGTCAAACGGAGAAATGCTTACAGCCGGCAATTTTAACTATATAAGCACAATAGCAGACGTTCCCGAATATATGAAAAAAGCATCGGAAGCAATGTCCGATGAAGGCAAAACGCCGCTCTTTTTTGCAAAGGGCACACAGATTTTGGGCATAACAGCCGTAGCTGATGTGATAAAAGAGGATTCTGCCGCCGCAATAAGCGAGCTTCGTGAGCTTGGCATAAAAGCTGTAATGCTCACTGGCGATAACGAGCGCACAGCAAGAGCAATAGGTGCCAAAGCAGGCGTTGACGACATAAAGGCAGGAGTTCTGCCTGACGGGAAAGAAAAAGAAATACGTAAGCTTAAGGAAAGCGGTAAAACAGCCATGATAGGTGACGGCATAAACGACGCGCCTGCACTTGAGCGTGCCGATATAGGAATTGCAATAGGTGCGGGAACGGATATCGCAATAGACGCGGCAGACGTCGTTCTTATGAAAAACAAACTTCTTGATGTGCCTGCGGCAGTGCGTTTGAGCAAAACCGTTCTTCGCAACATTCACGAAAACCTTTTCTGGGCGTTCTTCTATAATGTTATAGGAATAACATTGGCGGCAGGAGTGTGGTACCCCATATTCGGCTGGCAGATGAGCCCCATGTTCGGAGCGGCGGCAATGAGCCTTTCAAGCTTTTGCGTCGTGATGAACGCACTAAGGCTCAATCTGATTGACATAAGGAAAAGTAAAAGCTCAAAGCATCACTGACTTTATGTATTTGAGCATTGCCCGAAAAACAAAAAAGACGGATAACATTGAAGTATCCGTCTTTTTGATATAATAATATAATGTTGTCTTGAATATTATCTCGGCAGGAATGTTATTGAGCCGGAAATCTCTTTTATCTGAGCGGAGACAACCTTGGGATTCATACCGTACTTGCAATACGTGTTATGAAGAACAGCTTCTTCTACGCTTTCCGTGTATTCATATCTTGTTGTTCCCTCTTTGTTGAGCGTCATTGTAACCGTCATGGGTTCGCTTGTTACTGACTGTGATGTTTCAAAAGAAAGGCGAGTTTCGTATACGAATATAATCTCGTATGTAATTGTTACATCATTGAATTCAGACGGGAATACATATGGGCAGAATACCTCAAGTGAATATCCGATCTCGGGATATCCGTAATCTCTGAACTTTGAAATGTATGTTATATCATTACCAAGTCCGTTGCCGACAGTCTGTATATATTTACTTGCATTCTCCAATGTAAGTTCATACGTACCGGGTTTGGTATAGCTTTCAACGTCCTTTGAACTACCGCAGGCAGTTAATGCGGTAAGTGAGAACAGCATGGCTACTACTAAAGCAAACGACAATAATTTCTTCATAATAATCTCCAATCCTTGTTGTTTTGTTCCGTGCCAACACAAGCAGAAACAAATTACGGTGTGAAAATACAGTGTCAAACGTATATTTTCACTTAAATTATATTATACAGTTATTGTTGTGAACCAATTACGACGATTTCTCACATAAATACGATGTCGAATAAGTTACTATCATATTATAGTAAAAAATATCTGTATTGTCAAGCATTAAAATATTAATTTTTAAAACATTTTATTGACTTTTTTCGCCGTTGCAACTGAGACCGGGCAGCAATACCGTTTGGCGGCTCAAAATAGTTTACAGAGGCGCAATTTGTCTAACAAAGTATTGACAAATCGAAGTTAACAAAGTATAATTTAAACAAATATGTTCGGATATTGTGAAGCATATTGTGAAAGGAGAACAAACATAATGGAATTATCCGGTAAAAAGGTCAACTTCCTCGGCGACAGCATAACCGAGGGTGTAGGTGCGTCATGTGTAGAAAACATATACCTTAACGTACTCAAAAGAAAAGAAAATCTTGCAGCAGCACGCAATTACGGCTGGAGCGGCTCAAGAATTGCAAGACAGCTTGATTTCAGAGGTGAAGATCCGGAATACGCATATGTTGACCGTTTTTATAAGATGGACGACGATGCAGATATAATTGTAGTATTCGGCGGTACAAACGATTACGGTCACGGAGATGCTCCGCTCGGAACAATGGAAGACAGAACTCCGACGACATTCTACGGTGCGTGCCACCTCCTTATTGAGGGACTTATGAACAAGTACCCGTTGGCTACTATCGTATTCATGACGCCTATCCACAGAGATATGGGTCCCGATATGGACAGAATACATCCGTCAAGATACAACGCAACGCTTCTTGATTATTCAAATATAATAAAAGAAGTTGCTCAGTATTATTCCGTTCCTGTTGTTGACCTTTTTGCTACGGCAGGCATACATCCGGAGATCAAAATAAACAAAGAAAAGCTTTGTCCGGACGGCTTGCATCCGAACGATGCCGGCAACGAAATAATCGCATCTCGTCTTGCGGGAGTTCTCAAGGCTCTGTAATAAAATTTAAGTCAAAGAGTACATATAATACCGGTTTTTATGACCGGTGTTTTTTTATTTTCCGTTGAATATTAAGCTCACTGCAATCATACAATTCAATATAAAAACCATTCATACGGGAGAAAAATCTTGAACGACGAAATAATACTTGAAAAATACACGAACAAACCCATAACAATAAAAATAAACGAAGACAATATGCTCGACTGCGGCGGAGTAATAGTATCCGACAACGTACTGCTGTTTGATGCCATAACAGACATATCGGGGGCCGTACACGGTGTACTGCTCAATGCCCAGGGACAAATACTCTATTTCAGGCTTGCGGGCGGACTTCCGGTGAGCAAATCGATTGCGTCGGGTGTGGCACAAAAATCATTGAAGCACCTGTCGATTACCGAGCAGGACGGTATACTGCATATACTCATAGTCAAATGCGAGAAAAATTTTACGGTACACCATTACCGCACGCAAGGAAACTCGTGGATACGAAGCTTTCCGAAGAATATGGATGCTGCAACAATGTATGTTGATTCATGCCCGTGCGGTCAAGGCAAATTCGCGCTTCTTGTCAAGTGTGATGAAAATTATATTTTATATTTGGAGACATTCGGCAAATGGCAGCAGATACAGCACTCTCCCCTGCCCGAGGATTACACAGACATATCAATGACGTATTTCAACGGTAATATCGAGCTTGTAACAAGCCACGAGGACGGCAAAGTAATATCATCTGTTCTTGCGTCTCCAAGCATTCAAAAAGCGGAAAATCAGGCTTTTGAAATAAAAGAAATTCGCAAAAACCCGGAGGACAATATGGCAAACGGCAGTATTATAAATTCCAGATATGTAACACAGCTTCAGGAAAATACCGATGAAATCGCGCTTATCAAAGAAGAGCTTTCAAAGCTCAGAAGCGACATCGATAACATGAGCAAAATACTCGAAAACGCAGAAAAGCAATACAAGTACATAACAATATGCCGTGACGCGGCAAAACAGCACGATACCCAGATAAATCAGCTCGGCATAAAGCTTCAGGAGTTAATAAACCGATTTAACGGATTTTCAAAGCAAGTGCGGTAAAACGCGGATATTTGAGGATAGTCTAAAATAAAAATAAAGACAGTGAAATTTATTTTGTTCACTGTCTTTTGTCTTTTTGATTGATTTCATCATTGCAGAATATTATTTTGATGTTTGTATGTTCAGCTCGAAATTCTGCCACTTGCCGAACACATAAAGCAGCACGGCAATCACAGCTCCGATAAACCAGCCGACAGGCCATGAAAGCCATATACCCAATGCACTGCCGAGCCATGCGGCCAATATGTATGACATAACGACTCTTATTATGAGATCGGAAAACGTTGAAATCATAAAGTATTTCATCAATCCCAAGCCTCTGAATATGCAGTCAAACGTCAGCTTTACCGAGACGACAAATTGGAACGGTATAACTATAAGAATAAATTCGCCGCCCGTCTTGATTGCCTGCGCGGTAGGCTCGTTTATAAAAAGCGATATAAGCTGCTCTCTGAACAGAATATAAAGCGCAACAAACGGAATCAATATAGTCCACATCATTAAAATAGACGTTTTGTATACCGATTTTACCCTGTCAAACTTCTTTGCGCCCGCATTTTGAGCCGTAAAGCTTGAAATACCGCTTCCGAGAGTCGTCAGGGACACAATGAGCAGATTGTTAAGCTTGATTGCCGCGGCATATCCTGCAATAACATCGGGACCAAATCCGTTTACAACGCGCTGAATGAAAATATTTCCAATCGAAATAAAGCTTTGTTGAAGTATTCCGGGTATTGCCATTAATGAAATACTCTTAAGCATGGGAAATGAAAAATACTTTAATTTAGCGCCGCTCTCATCATCGTTGTGATTTATCTTTTTAAGACGAATAAGGAGTGCCACAACAGCGCATATACAGCTTATGCCCTGACAAATAAACGTCGCCCATGCAACACCCGCAACACCCATATTAAACGGACCGACAAACAATATATCCATAAATATGTTTGCAATGGATGATACTGCAAGAAAATAAAACGGTGTTTTTGAATCTCCCAATGCAGAGAAAATTCCCGTCGATATATTATATATAAATAGGAACAGCAGTCCGCCCGTATAAATATTGATATACTCAAGAGAATCTCCAAACAGTACGTCAGGCGTATCGATAAGCCTTAAAAGAGTCGGTGAAAACAAAAATCCGAGAAGCATCAAAAGCGAGCAAAGAACGGTACATGAAATAAACGTCGTACCTATTGCGGTTTTCATATCGCGCATTCTCTTCGCTCCGAAAAGCTGAGAAATTATGACCGAGCAGCCCATATTGCAGCCCGTTGCAAAAGCAAGATAAACAAGTGTTATCTCATAAGAATTGCCGACAGCGGCAAGAGCATCCTGCCCTATAAAATTTCCGGCAATAAAGCTATCAGCAAGATTATACATCTGCTGAAAAATTGAACCGGCAAACAGAGGAAGTGTGTAACGCCATATTCTTTTGCGCGGCTCGCCCACAGTTAAATCGTAATTCAAAACAGTGCCTCCAAAACACGATTCATATTATAACACCAAAAAAACTTTTTGTCTACAATTTTCGACAATCATTTTTCATGACAATGCTTATGCAAGAGTCGCTTTAACGCAATATTTTAAGTGAAACAATCTATTTTTGTGCTTGACTTTGTTTTTATATGATGATATAATTATACCGTTGTTGTATGCACTGAGTTTTTTTGCGGAAATGTGTATATAAAATTATATCCGAATACTTTATACAAAGTAAATATAAATAAACTTTATTTAAGAAAGAGAGGAATTTTATGAAGAAGTTTTTTGAAGAATTCAAAAAGTTTATTTCAAAAGGCAACGTTGTGGACATGGCTGTCGGTATTGTTGTCGGCTCCGCGTTCACCAAGATTGTTAATTCGATTGTATCGGATATAATCACACCGCTTATAAGTCTGCTTATAGGCAATCTCAGTTTTAACGATCTTAAAATCGTATTTAAGGCAGCAACGGAGGAGTCATCGGAAGTCGCTCTTACATACGGAAACCTCATAGAAGCTATAATTAATTTCATCATTATAGCATTCAGTATGTTCTGTGTTATCAAGGCTATAAACGCAGTTAAAGAGAGAATGGAAAGAGCCGAGAAAGAAAAACTCGCTAAGGAAGCTGCTGAAAAAGCTGAAGCTGAAAAGCTTGCCGCAGAAGAGGCAGAAGCAGCAAGAAAAGCAGAAGAAGAAAGACTTGCTGCAATTCCTACAAGAGAAGAACTCCTTCTTACCGAAATCAGAGATTTGCTCAGCAAAAAGTAATACTCTGTGCATTTCCCGATGAATGACGCTTGCAGGCAGTCAAAAGCGCAAGCGTGGTTATCCAAATCAAGTTATAAGCGGTAATTACCGTTTTATAAACATCCATAAGGATTAAAACAAAATTCAATCTAACGTTAAAGGAGAACTCAAAATGGAAAAATTGAGAGTTGGTATTGTCGGCTGCGGCGGAATCGCTAACGGAAAACATATGCCGTCATTAAGTAAGGTTTCTGAATGTGAAATGGTTGCTTTCTGCGATATTATTGAAGAAAAGGCAGTAGCAGCTGCACAGAAGTACGGTGTTCCGGGTGCTAAGGTATGCACAGATTACATGGAAATAGCCAATGACCCGACAATCGACGTTGTTCATGTTTGCACACCGAACCGTTCGCACTCATTCATTTCAATAGCTTGTCTTAAAGCAGGTAAGCACGTTATGTGCGAAAAGCCTATGGCAAAGACAGCTGCTGAAGCAAAGGCTATGCTCGACGCTGCAAAGGAATCAGGCAAGAAGCTTACAATAGGTTATCAGAACCGTCAGGTGCTGAACCAGCAGATCCTTAAGAAGGCTGCTGATGCAGGCAAGCTCGGTGAAATTTATTTTGCAAAGGCACACGCTATTCGTCGCAGAGCAGTTCCTACATGGGGCGTATTCATGAACGAATATGAGCAGGGCGGCGGTCCGCTTATCGACATCGGTACACACGCACTTGACCTCACACTTTGGACAATGAATAACTACGAACCGTACATGGTAGTAGGTTCTTCCTTCAGAAAGCTTGCTGACACAAAGAACGCTGCTAACGCTTGGGGACCGTGGGATCCTGAGAAGTTCACAGTTGAAGATTCAGCTTTCGGCTTCATAAAGATGAAGAACGGCGCTACGATCATTCTTGAATCAAGCTGGGCACTCAACATGACGGATACAGCTGAAGCTTGCGTTACTGTTTGCGGAACAAAGGGCGGCGCTACAACAAAGGGCGGTCTCGTATTCAACGGCGAAGAAGACGGTATGCTTTATACACATAAGCCGGAAAGCACAGGCGGAGTTGCTTTCTATGACGGTTTCTCTGCTAACGATCCTTCCGAGAGCGAAGCAAGACAGTGGATCAGATCAATTATCAACGATACACAGCCGTGTGTTCTTCCTGAGCAGGCTCTTGTTGTATCACAGATTCTTGAAGCTATCTACACATCTGCAAAGACAGGCAAGCCGGTTTACTTTGATTGATAATTAAATAAAAACAAATCATTTTGCAAGCTGCAATGTAATAGTTGCAGCTTGTTTTATTGCAGCGTAATATTGAGTGTTGCAGCCGAATATAATAAAAAGAAAAGCATTTTAATAAGGAGAATAAAGCAATGCGCAAAGATGTTGATTTTAAGGATTATGCCGGATATGTATTGAAGAAAATGGCTTCGGGCGGAGTTTTTCTTACAAGCCAATACGAGCAAACTCTGAATACAATGACGATCGGCTGGGGCGGAATATGCTATTATTGGAAAGAGCCTGTTTTTGAGGCACCTGTAAGATATTCAAGATATTCACATGATATAATTGATAAAAGCGGAGTGTTCACAATATCGGTCCCCATGGAAGGCGATGATGTTTCAAAGCAGATTGCATACTGCGGCACTCATTCGGGGCGCAACGTAAATAAATTTGCCGAATGCGGTATAACAGCCGAAAAGGCCTCAATAGTCAACGTGCCGATAATAAAGGAATGCAGTCTCCATTTTGAATGCGAAGTAATATTCAAGCATGACATAAACAAAGAAAATCTTGCACCGGACGTAGATGAAAAATGGTATCCTGATTATCACACTGTGTACTTTGGGAAAATTGTAGCTTGCTATATAACTTGTGACGAAAATTGACACTATCAAAACCATACAAGCAATTCAAGCACCTTCCGAAATACCCACACATATTGTAGGGTCTATTCACGAATCGACCGAAATATCCACGCAAACCGTAGGGTCGATTCACGAATCGTCCGAATCAACCACGCATGCCGCGTAGGGTCGATTCACGAATCGTCCGAATCAACCACGCATGCCGCGTAGGGGCGATTCAAGAATCGCCCGAAATATCCACGCATACCGTAGGGGCGATTCAAGAATCGCCCGAAATACCCACGCATACCGTAGGGTCTATTCACGAATCGTCCGAAGTATCCACGCAAACCGTTGGGTCGATTCACAAATCGCCCGAATCACCCACGCATACCGTAGGGGCGATTCACGAATCGACCGAATCAACCACGCATACCGCGTAGGGGCGATTCAAGAATCGCCCGAAATACCCACACATATCGTTGGGGCAAGTCACGAATCGCCCGAAAACAATATTCCGTGTCAACAAATGCAAAAAATTACTACTACACAGTTGAAATATTATTCCTCTGTTGTAATTTTCAGAAAAATTATTTACTTAATGATAGGTATCAATAATGAGAAATGATTTACCGAAAAGAAAGCGTTTAAGATTGAAAAATTATGATTATAGCACGCCCGGAGCATATTTTATAACAATATGCACGCATAACAAGCAATGCACGCTTTCACATATTACAGGGACAATTCAAGAATCGCCCGAATCACCCGTGCATACCGTAGGGACAATTCACGAATCGCCCGAAACACCCGCGCATATCGTAGGGGCGATTCACGAATCGTCCGAAACGCCCGCGCATACCGTAGGGGCGATTCACGAATCGTCCGAGTCACCCACACATATCGTAGGGGCGATTCACGAATCGTCCGAGTCACCCACACATACCGCAGGGGCGATTCACGAACCGCCCGAAACGCCCGCGCATACCGTAGGGGCGATTCACGAATCGTCCGAGTCACCCGCGCATATCGTAGGGGCGATTCACGAATCGTCCGAAATACCCACACATACCGTAGGGGCGATTCACGAATCGCCCAAATCGCCCAAATCGCCCAAATCGCCTGAAACAAAATTAACAGAATATGGAAAAATCATAGATAACATTATAAACCATATTCCCGAGCATTGTAAAGCAACGATAGACAAATATGTTATTATGCCAAATCATATACATCTTATCGTTATAATAAATGATGATGAGGAATTGCGGGCAATTCGTGAATCGTCCCTTTGGGTTACATATGATTATTTGCTTTCC
>CAMEIT010000054.1 GCA_945918795.1 uncultured Clostridia bacterium
GACGCATTGGAAAAGCTCGGCATTGCAGATATGAGCTGCATTACATTTACAGGTCATTCCCGAGGCGGAAAAACCGCAGCATTGGCAGGTGCGGTTGATGAACGTGCCGCAATTGTAAATCCGAATGCAACGTGCGCAGGTGCCTGTGGCTGTTATCGAATTCACATGAAAGCAATAAAAGAAAACAATACCGAAGGCGAAAGTGAACAACTGAAACATATAATCGGTCAGTTTCCGTTCTGGTTCGGACCCGAATTGGGCAATTATAAGGATAACGAGGCAGAGTTGCCTTTTGACTGCCACTTCCTCAAGGCACTCGTCGCACCGAGAATACTTTTCGTTTCGGAAGCCGCAAGCGATATATGGTCAAACCCGATAGGTTCATGGCAGACAACAATGGCAGCATCCGAGGTTTACAAATTCCTCGGAGCTGAAGATAATTTGTATTGGTACTTCAGAAAGGGGTATCACTTCCACGATATTCAGGACCTTCAAATGCTCGTGAACATAATAAAGCACAAAACGCAAAACGAGCCTCTCAGCGACAAGTTCTTCAGAACACCTTTCAAAAAGCCGGAGCTGATTTACAGCTGGCGCTGTCCGGAAGTTTAATAAGTATAATTTTCATTGAAAAGGCATCCTTTTTGGGGGATGTCTTTTCTTTGTCAAAATACAAGAGCGTTTTGAGCCTTAATTTTTGGTGCAAAGTTCTATATTTTCAGCTGCAACCATAATATTTAGCAAAACCAAAACGGAGGCTCAAAATGAAAAAAATCAAATTTATTACCGTCGGACTGCTCATTGTATGTTCGCTGTTATTTATTTCGGGATGTTCCAATTCACAGACGTCAAACGAATATATAGATCTGTCACAAATAGTATCCGCAGGCGGCGGTGAAGAAAATAAGACCGTGGACGTAACAGTCTATTATCAGGATTCAAACGGATATATTGTGCCCGTTCAGACGAGCATCCCGTGGACTGAGGGCATTGCAAAAGCCGTCATCCGAAAAATGATGAATACTTCCGAGCTTCAAAAGGAGCTTGTAATAATGGGGCTTGAATCGCTCATGCCGCCCGAAGCCGCAATAAACGGAATGGATATATCAGACGGACTTGCGAAAATAGATTTCAAAACCGACAAGCTTACATTTGATTCCGCAAAATCGGAACAGAATTTTGTTCAGGGCGTTGTGCTCGCGCTGACCTCTTTCCCGACAGTAAACAGAGTGCAATTCATGTTCAACGGACACATAATAAATTCTCTCCCCAACGGAACAAAAGTCGAGTCGCCCATTTCGGCATTAGACCTTAATACCGTTTCGCAAAGCACAAAGGGCGAGGCTGTATGCGTATACTACCATGCGACAAGCCCAACTAATTTTGAATATTACGTTCCCGTCACGGTATATGTGGAAAATGCAGACTGCTTTTCGGCTCTTGAATATCTCATCGGCAACACCTGCTCTTCTCTTAACAGCGGTATTCCCGAGGGCACCGAGCTTGTCGGTATTCAGACAATAGGCGACACACTGTGCATATTCCTGAACGACAGCTTTAACAAATTAAAGGATTGCTCCGCCGCAGAGGAAGCAGCCGCAATCAAATCCATTGCCCTCACCTGTGCTGCGTTTGATGACAGCCTCAGAATAAAGCTTTACGCAGGTTCCCACGAATATATTCCTGCCGAAGGAATAGATACGCCGTCATTTGCAAATATATATTGATTTGTTTTGCAAAAAATTTATTTTCAATGCCTCAAAAAATCGTTTTTGCGGCAAAATCTTCAAAAAAATCGCTTGACAAAATTCAAGCCGTATGTTATAATAGGCACGTTATTACGCAATAAGCAGAGAGTTTCCGCTCCTCACCGTACGATAATTGAGTTGATACGGTTTTGGCGTAAGTGTATTGTGTTTTTGTTAATGCATTCATTAGAGCGGATCTTTCGGATTCGCTTTTATTTTTATATTTTCGGAGGTGATAACCATAGACGCAAGAAAAGTAATAATGAACGATATGATTCGTGAAAAAGAACTGCGTGTTATCGACAGCGACGGCACTCAGCTCGGCATTATTTCCCGCGATGAGGCTCTTAATATTGCAGAAGAAAAAGGAATGGATCTTGTTTTGGTGTCAATGGATTCAAAACCGTCGGTCGCTAAAATAATGGATTTCGGACGTTTTAAGTTCGAGCAGGAAAAGCGCCTTAAAGAAGCAAGAAAGAAACAAAAGGAAACAAAAATCAAAGAAATACAGCTCACTGTCGGTATCGGTCAGCACGATATGGACTTCCGTGCAAAAATGGCTGACAGATTCTTATCAGACGGTAACAGCGTTAAAATCGTTTTGAGGCTCAGAGGTCGCGAAAAGGCTCACCCTGAAAACGGTATCACCGTTGTTGAAAACTTTATTTCAATGATTAGTTCATCATATAAAATTGAAAAGAAACCGGCGCAGGAAGCGTTTAATATAATCGCTATGCTTGCAGCCAACGAATAAGAAAGGGGTTAATTATTATGCCTAAGATTAAAACGCACAGAGGTGCGGCTAAAAGACTTGATGTTACCAAGAACGGCAAATTAAAAAGAGCTAAGGCTTACAGACGTCATATCTTAACAAAGAAATCAACAAAGAGAAAAAGAAATCTCCGTCAGGGAGCTTATGTTGCAGCAAGCGATGCTTCGTTCGCTAAAAAGCTTATCCCATACAAATAATACAGGAGGAAAATTAATATGGCAAGAGTAAAAAAGGCTATAAACGCCAGAAAAAGACATAAAAAAGTATTAAAACTCGCGAAGGGCTACTTCGGTTCAAGAAGCAAACAGTTCAGAGCCGCAAAGGGTTCCGTAATGCGCGCTATGGCAGCATCCTATAAGGGCAGAAAGCTCAGAAAGAGAGATTTCCGTAAGCTTTGGATCGCTCGTATCAACGCAACAGCAAGAATGAACGGTTTGAGCTACTCAAAATTCATAAACGGTCTTAAGAAGGCAAACATCGACCTCAACAGAAAAATACTCGCCGATATGGCAGTCAACGATGAGGCTGCTTTCGCAAAGCTCGTTGAAATCGCAAAAAACGCTTAATATTACGTTAATAAAAATCTGTACATATGTGCAGATTTTTTATTATAACCGCTTCTCCTCAAATACGGGAAAAATATATCCTCTTAATTTCACGTAAGGATGGTCATAAAAATATGTATATAGATTTTCATACGCACGCATTCGCCGATAAAATAGCTCAAAAAGCAATTGCGCGTCTTGAATCCGTCAGCAATCTCAAAGCATATACCGACGGCACTGTCGGCGGATTGAAAAGGCTCCTCGCCGAAGATAAAATAGATAAAGCCGTTTTTCTGCCTATCGCCACAAAGCCCTCTCAGCAGGAAATAATCAATAATTTGTCGGCAAGCTTGAACAGCGATGATTTTATTTGCTTCGGCAGCGTTCACCCGGACAGCCCCGACGCTTTAAACGAGCTTGAAAGAATAAAAGCACTCGGATTGAAAGGCGTAAAATTTCATCCGGACTATCAGGAGTTCTTTGTTGAAGATGAAAAAATGCTTCCAATATATAAAAAATGTGAGGAGTTGGGCTTGATCGTCGTTTTTCACGCAGGCTATGACCCGCTCTCCCCCGATTTGATACATTGCCTCCCTCAGCCTTCGGCTCAGATTGCAAAACGCTTCCCGAATTTGAAAATCGTCTTGGCTCACCTCGGCGGAATGTATCGCTTCGAGGATGTGTATAATTACGTCGCCGGATTGCCTAACGTGTGGCTCGATACCGCTTTCCTTGCCTCCCGCATAAGCGATGAGATGCTCGAAAAAATTATTCGTAAACATGGCGCCGATAAAGTCTTGCTCGCAAGCGACGCGCCTTGGCAAAGACCTGCCGACGCCGTTGAACAGATTCAAAACCTCCCGCTCTCCGATGCCCAAAAAGAATGGATATTCCATAAATCCGCAGAACATCTTCTTAATTTGTGAACTTCTTGGACGCTTTTGAAAAAGCGTCCAAACCCGAAAACTTTAAACTGCTTCGCATCTGCTCATCTTCCCGCCGAGAGTATGGCGGCAAGATGAGCATTGACTTTTGCGACTTTATTTAAGTTTTTTACGGCAAAATATAAATATACGGCACGCCGCCCTCGGAGAGGGATGGGGACTGCGGTAGCGGTGGAAGGAGCCGTATGTAACTTCGGCTTTAGCTAAAAATTATTGTAACGCACTCTCCCTCAGTCACCTTCGGTGACAGCTCCCTCCCGGAGTGAGCCTTTACTTGCCCGTTATTCGCATATAAAAACAAATTTCCCATCACAAATTAATTATTGTAAATATTCAATCATACAGCACATTTCACCCAAAAAGAAAAGAAAATTTAATGTCCTCGAGCGATGACTACCACAGGCATCGCTTGAGGACAGCTACAAAGTATTTTAAAGTTTAGGTCAAGCCTTTTCAAAGGCTTGGCAGGGCTCGGGGCGGCAGCCCCGGAAAGGGGCTTGGCGGGGTGCGGGGCGGCAGCCCCGAGAAATAAAAAATCAATGGTACTTAGGGAGCCAATCGCCATGTGCTTCGATGAGGTCATCGCACATAGAAACTATATCATCGATACTAAGTTCGGATGAAGTATGCGGGTCGAGCATAGCCGCCTGATAAATCACGTCTCTCTTTTGAGTTACAGCTGCCTCGATAGTAAGGAGCTGAACATTAATATTTGTTCTATTAAGAGCAGCGAGGACTTCAGGCAATCTGCCAACGCGAGTAGGCTGTATTCCGGCTTTATTAACGAGGCAAGCAACCTCAACGCACGCCTCAGCGGGCAGATTTTCAATGCAGCCGTTATTAAGCACGTTACCGCCTATTTTATAAGGTGTATCCGTAACAATAGACTCCATTATGTAAGAAGCATATTCATTTGTACGCTTATGCGAAATATTACCTGCGAGGTAATTTTCCTTTTCGTTCTTCCATCTTGCAATCTGATTTACGCATCTTCTGGGATACTCATCGAGAGGAATATTGAATTTTTCAATAAGCTCAGGATACTTTGATTTAATAAACAAATTATTGTATTCTGCATTATGTTCGCTCGACTCTGTGCAATAATATCCGAATCTACGCACATATTCAAGGCGCACGCGGTCATTGTACATAGGATCGTTTTCAACTTCGAAAGCGCGTTTTCTTATAATAGGGTACAAATCTGTGCCGTCTCCGTTTTTAAGCTCGAGCAACCAACCCATATGATTGATTCCGGCGATAACCTCCTTGAGCGGCTCCTGATATTCAATTCCAAGCCAACCGAGCAAGGATCTTGAGCATGACTGTACGCTGTGGCAAAGTCCGACAGTCTTAATTCCCGTATAACGCTGCATATATCCCGACAGCATAGCCATAGGATTTGTGTAGTTCAGGAAATATGCGTCCGGGCAAACCTCTTCCATATCACGTGCGAAATCGCTCAATACCGGAATAGTGCGCAGAGCACGGAAAATTCCGCCAATACCGAGCGTATCGGCTATCGTCTGGCGAAGACCGTATTTCTTCGGGATCTCAAAATCTATAACAGTACACGGTTCATATCCGCCGACCTGTATGGCGTTTACAACAAAATCGGCACCCTTAAGTGCGGCTTTTCTGTTTTCCACACCAAGGTACTTTTCAACAGTGGCGCGATTCTCATTAAGATTTTTATTAAGTGCTGTTACCATAATATATGACTCTTCAAGACGTTCAGGGTCAATATCATACAAAGCTATGTCAAAATCTCTCAGTGCAGGCGTACACATAACGTCACCGAGCACGTTTTTCGCGAATACGGTACTTCCCGCACCCATAAATGTAATTTTACCCATATAATCCTCCTTATCGATAAAGCATCCGCGTAAGCCGTCACTGTTCATGCAAAAATACATTTTGCAAAAAACAAAACTGTTTTTTGTGACGCAGAAGTTCCTCTTCAGAATTAATAATTTCAAATTAATTATAACACAGTATTCTGTTTTGTGTCAATCGATTTATAAATAAAATAAAAAAAATAAAACGGGTAATAAAACCCGTTTGAATTACTCCGTATATTATCTTCCGTTTCCGAAGAAGAACAAGCCGAGCATACCCGGACCTACGTGCGCACCTGTGAGCGGCTCGTGCATTGCGATAATAAGCTCCTTTGGTGAAGCTATTTGCTTTATGCGTTCCGCAAGAAGCTTTGCATCCTGAATGCAATCTCCATGAGAAATCGCGATTCGGTTTTCGCCAATATTGCGTGCTTTTTTCTTGAACATTTCAACGATTGCGTCTATTGCATTTTTCCTGCCTCTGTGCTTTGCACACGCAACAATATGTCCTTCCTCGTCTCCGCGTAGAACAGGCTTTATCTGAAGAATAGTGCCTATCGTGCTTGCAACACCCGAAAGACGTCCCGAACGTCTCAAATAAGCAAGGTCATCGACAGTAAAATACTCGCACAAATTTTCTCTGTAAGGAATAAGAGCCTTATATACATCATCTATTTCCATGCCATCCGCTCTCATGTCAGCAGCTTTGCAGGCAAGCAGACCTGTGCCGAGTCCCGCGCCGAGCGAGTCAAACACTTTGATTTTTCTGCCCGGGAATTCCTCCTCAAGCATCTCAGCCGCGTTTTCAGCAGAATGAACAGTGCCGCTTATGCCCGATGAAATTCCGACAAAAAACACATCGTTGCCCTTTAAAAGCTCTCCTCTGAAGGCTTTCATGAAGCGCTCCGCATTTATCATCGACGTCTTTACAACGACCTTATTACGGAGCATATCATAAAATTTATGAGCCGCGTCATCGTCCGTAGATTCAGAGCATTCATAAACGTCGTCACCTATGGAATAAGTAAAAGGTACCACTTTTATATCCAGATTTTTCAGTAATTCCGAAGTAAGATTTGCCCCTGAATCAACATAAATACTAAACGCCATATTATTATCCTCCATAATATTATCCGCCGCAAAAACATAATTGTATACGTCTGCAAGCAACCTATAAGCATTTCCACATACTCACTTTATTTTAATACACAAATGTTACCGCAATATGAACATTCTATTAAAACAGGTCTTTTTTATGCCTATTCCCTGCTTTTTCTGAAGTTTTTGGGTGTAACGCCTTTTATATGCTTGAATGTCTTTATAAAATAACTCAGGTCATTAAATCCGCACATATACGCTATCTGTGTTACGGGAAGATCCGTATTTATAAGTTTTCTTGCCGCACGCTCGATTCTGTATGCGTTCAGGTACTCAAAAGGCGTTTTCCCTGTCATCTCTTTAAAAAAAGTACATAAATATTTAGGCGATATGCCTGCCGAATCGGCAATATCCATGAGCGTTATGGGCGTGTCGTACGAATTTCTTATGTAAGCAAGCGCTTTTTTGAGTGTTACAACGTTTTTTTCGTTATGCACTGACTTTATTGACAAATTCTTGCTGTAATATTCCCTTGCGAGAATCACTCCGAACATTTCATACAAACAACCCGTAACCGTAAAAGTATATCCTGCCCTATGGTTTTTAAGCGAATCAAACAGCCTGTCAACAATATCCATAAGCTCTCTTTCATCGGAGTGATGAATTTCATTTACATATGCAGTGTGATTCAGAATATTTTCCAAAAACGCCCTGCATTCGTCCTCGCTCACACTGAGGTATGACGCATTGAAAACGACGCATTCATAAACACACTCATCGGGGGACGCTCCGTGAACAGTCTCGCTGTTAACAAATATCAAATCGCCTTTTGATACAAAATATTCCTTATTATCGAGCGTCACTCTGAGCGAACCCTCCAATATTCTTATCAGTTCTATCTCGCTGTGCCAGTGATATGCCATCTCGTATTTCGGGTGCGGTTTATCAATATGATAAAATTCGACAGGGAAATTTTCGGTTCCGTGCTGTTTAAGTTCATTATATATCATGTTTGTGCCCTTTATATGAATATTGTTATACTTTTATCTATTATAATACAAGTAATAAATCTTTGTCAAGTATATAATTATACTTGAAGTATAATTTACTGAAACTAAAACAAAGGAGATAATTTTCATGGCAGAAAACAGACTTATCGGCGATTATCCGGTAATAGGTATTCGTCCGACTATCGACGGCCGCCGCGGTGCATTGAAGGTTCGTGAATCACTTGAGGATCAGACAATGGCAATGGCTCAGGCAGCTAAAAAGCTTTTTGAAGACAACATAAAGTATTCCAACGGTGAACCCGTTAAAGTTGTTATTGCCGATACAACTATCGGTCGTGTGGCAGAAGCTGCCGCTTGTGCCGCTAAATTCAAAAAAGAGGGAGTTGACATAACTCTTACGGTTACTCCCTGCTGGTGCTACGGTGCCGAGACAATGGACATGGATCCTATGACAATAAAGGGCGTATGGGGCTTCAACGGAACGGAAAGACCGGGTGCGGTTTATCTTGCTTCCGTACTTGCTACTCATGCTCAAAAGGGACTTCCCGCATTCGGCATTTACGGTCATGACGTACAGAATCTTGACGAGGTAACAAATATCCCTGCCGACGTACAGGCAAAGCTTCTCCGTTTTGCACGTGCCGCTGTTGCCGCTGCAACAATGAGAGGCAAATCATATTTGCAGATAGGCTCAATCACAATGGGTATCGGCGGCTCTATCATAAGCCCCGAATTCATTGAAGAATATCTCGGCATGAGAGTTGAATCAGTTGACGAGGTAGAAATCATCAGAAGAATGACAGAAGGCATTTACGACGAAGCCGAATTCCAAAAAGCGCTCAAATGGGCAAAGGAATACTGCATCGAAGGCTTCGACAAAAACCCTGCCGAGCTCCAGAAAACACGTGAACAGAAGGATGCCGACTGGGAATTCGTTGTAAAGATGATGATCATTATAAAGGATCTCATGAACGGCAACAAAGCACTCCCGAAGGGCTGTGAAGAAGAAATGGTCGGTCACAATGCCATTGCGGCAGGCTTCCAGGGTCAGCGTCAGTGGACAGACTTCTATCCGAACTGCGACTTCCCCGAAGCGCTCCTCAACACATCATTCGACTGGAACGGCGCTCGTGAACCGTATATACTCGCTACCGAAAACGATGTTCTCAACGGCCTCGGTATGCTCTTCATGAAGCTGCTCACAAATCGTGCTCAGATGTTTGCAGACGTTCGTACTTACTGGAGCCCTGAGGCTGTTAAGCGTGCAACAGGCTACGACATTGAGGGCGTTGCAAAGGAAAACGGCGGATTTATACACCTTATCAATTCAGGTGCGTGCTGTCTTGACGCAAACGGTGCGGCAGGCGGCGTAATGAAGCCGTGGTATGAGGTAACTGAGGAAGATCAGAAAGCCATTATGGCAAATACAACGTGGAACTATGCTGACCTGGGATATTTCCGTGGAGGCGGCTTCTCATCACGTTTCGTTACAAAGGCCGAAATGCCTGCTACAATGATCCGTCTTAACCTCGTAAAGGGCTTGGGACCTGTTCTCCAGATTGCCGAAGGCTGGACAGTAAATCTTCCCGAAGATGTATCCGATGCGCTCTGGAAGAGAACAGACTACACATGGCCGTGCACATGGTTTGCTCCGCGCTGTGACGGCAAGGAAGGCAGCCCGTTCAAGACGGCTTACGACGTAATGAATAACTGGGGTGCTAACCACGGTGCAATTTCATACGGTCATATCGGTGCAGACCTTATTACACTCTGCTCTATACTCCGTATTCCGGTATGTATGCACAATGTACCCGATGAGGATATATTGAGACCTGCTGCTTGGAACGCTTTCGGTATGGATAAGGAAGGTCAGGATTTCAGAGCTTGCGCTGCATACGGTCCTATGTACAAAACAATAAGATAATATTCATTCCATATCAATTTAAGGCTCTCCGCGGCACAAAGCGGAGAGCCTTTGCTGTATTCGGTATCTGTTTCAAACGACTTATTTTGATTTGAAGTTAAATCATATTTATATGCCTCAGAAAGGATAATAAAAATGCAGGATAAAATAGTAGATGAATTCAAAAATCCGTCTGTGAAGTATCGCACTGCACCGTTCTGGTCGTGGAACGGCGCACTTGATTCCGCGGAACTATGCCGTCAGATGGAGGATTTCAAGGCACATGGAATCGGCGGCGCTTTTGCCCATGCGCGCCAGGGACTTATTACAGAATATTTGTCCGATGAATTTTTCGACAGATTCAAAGATACTCTTGAATTTGCAAAAAATAACGATATGCTGCTGTATATGTACGACGAAAATGAATGGCCGTCAGGCTTTGCAAACGGAAAGGTCGCGGCAATCGACAGCTCTGTTATCGGTCCGATAGCGGTCTACGATATTGTTGACGCCGAAAATCCGCGCATTCCGGGCGAGCTTTACTATGCCGCCGAAATTGACGTTGCAAACGGTATAGAAACGGGAAATGCAAAGCTCGGGAAAATATTGACTGATGTTGCGCCTGAAGAATGGAAGCATATGGGCATAAAGCAAGTCATGATCGTTTACAAACACATTCCAAATGTAAATTCCTGCGGCGGATATCCGTATGTTGATGTAACCAATCCGAGAACTGCCGAGCTTTTCCTGCAAACGACATATGATGAATACTATAAGCGTTTCGGAAAGGATTTCGGGAAGTACGTGCCCGCATCTTTTTCGGACGAAGCAAACATGGTCAGCAGGGGCAGAAATTCAGTGCCGTTTTCAAACAGCGTCGAGAAGAAATTCCGCGAATTGAACGGATACGATATACGGCCGAATTTGCCTGCCGTTTTCAGGAACCTGCACGGTTATTTTGAAAAAAGCGCCGAAAAAATCCGTTATGATTTTTACTATACGCTCCATGAATGCTGGATAGATAATTTTGTAAAGCCGATTGCAAAATGGTGCGACGAACATAATATCGCATGGACAGGTCACGACGTTGAACAAGGCTGGCCTCAGGCACACGCAGACAGAATTATCCCCTCGGAGCAAACAACATACGAGTTCCGTCAATGGCCCGGGCTTGATCTGCTCTTATGCGAGCATCTGCGCAACAATCCGATGAATACCGACAAGCACGAGATGCTGGAGGTGCGCTCTGCCGCTAACCAATTCGGGAAAGAAAGAACGCTTTGCGAGGCTTACGGAGCAGGCGGATTCGATTCAACTCTTGCGGACTACAAACGACTCAGCGACTATCTGCTTGTTGACGGTATAAACTTCATATGCCAGCACCTCTCTCTTTATTCGTATGCAGGTTGCAGAAAGCGCGACTGTCCGCAGTCATTTGATTACAGACAGCCGTGGTGGGATGAATATACGGAATTTGCGGACTATCTTGCAAGGGCGTCATATATTCTTTCAAGCGGTAAAATGGAACAAAGAATTCTGCTTATGAACCCTTCTACAACGGGCTATCTCATTCCCGCGGAGGAAGCCGAGGGCACTATTGACCACAAAACGACACTCGATTGCTGTAAGAATCCCGATATGACTGATTTTCTTACACTCATGCAGGAGCTTTGCGACGGTCAGTGGGATTTTGACCTCGGCGACGAATATTCATTTGAGCGTCACGCACATACGTCGGGAAATAAGCTTGTATTCGGCGAACAGACATACAGCATTGTCCTCATTTCAAAAAATATGAGAAATATGCGTAAGGCAACGGCTGATGTGCTTATCGAATTTATGAAAAACGGCGGACTTGTTATCGCAACAGGCAAAGACAGAGTTTGTGAATACATTGACGGTGAAAAAGGCAGACCCGAAACCGCCAAATTATTCGAAAAAATCAACGTTGTCTCATCTCCAAAAGAAGCCGTAAACAAAATCAGCGAAAATATAGAATGTTACATAGCCTCCGAAAAGCAATGGGAAACAGGTATTCAGTCTATGCGCAGACTTCTTCCCGACGGAAAGGTATGTTATTTCATAGTCAATCACTCAATGACCGAGAAATTCGATACAAAAATAAAATTAAAGGGTGAGAGTGCTTCAAAATGGGAGCTTTTCGACGGCACAATACACGGTCTTGAGGTTGAAAAGCATAACGGATATGTCACATTCCCGCTCAGCCTTTACCGTTGTCAAAGCGCTTTGATTGTAACGGGTGACAACGCACCCGTCGAAAAGCAAGCGCCTGAAGCCGAAGCTCGTATTGCACTCAAAAATAAATCCATAGTACCCGAAACAGACAACACATTCAGCGTGGATCATGTTGAGCTTGAAGTAAACGGAAAAATGTTGCCCAAAAGGTATGTTTTGCACGCTTGCACTATGCTATATCAAGAAAAAGGTCTCGGCAGAGACATATGGCAGGGCGCTCAGATAAAAACCGAAAGTCTCGATAAAAATGCGCTGTTTGTAAATGATGACGGCTTCAAAGCACACTATAAATTCAATGTAGCTGACGATTTTCTCCCCGATAGACTTACCGCAACGATCGAACGCCCGAATCTTATGCGGCTTATGATAAACGGAACCGAGGTTGTCTGGGACGGCACGAAGGATGAAAGAATCGATCCGGATACGGGTGTTTTCGATATTGCACGCCATGTTCGTCACGGCGAAAACGTTCTGACGGTATTTGCCGATAAATTCAATACACTTTGCGAGCTTGAGATAATCATTCTCAGAGGAAGCTTTGCAATACATAACGTCAACAATAAATTTGTTATGAGCGCACCCGAATCCCCCAAGCTCGGCAAATGGGATACTTTCGGAATGCCGTTTTATCCTTATTCCATGATATACAATTATACGGCAAAGCTTGACAAAGTGCCCGAAAAAACGGAAATAAGAATCGGCGCGCATGACGCAACAGCCGTATCTGTAAGGGTAAACGGAACATATGCAGGCGTATGCGGCCGCGACGGCGGAAATTTGCTTGATATTTCAAAATATATTATTTCGGGTGAAAACGAGATAAGCCTCAGGGTATCCGGAAGCTTCAGAAACCTTTACGGACCATATCTGTGCAACAGCGATGTTATGCCGTACGACTGGTCTTTGTTCAAAGAAAAACGTCCGGCAGAGCCTGACGAATATATGCTCCACGATTACGGGCTTTACGAAGAGCCATACCTCATGATAAGTAAGCAGTAAATAAAGGAAGTAAAAAATTTTTATTTGCCTTGGGTTATTTCATAATTTGACAAACAAACATTTACCCTGCCGGCAAGCTGTCATCGGGTTGTCGGCTTTTGCTCTTGTGATACATAATTAATTTTCATTCTGCATTTGACATTTATATACATAATGTGGTATAATACCACTGATATATCAGCCGATATATTTTAAGACTGATGCCATATGCAATGCCGTTCAATAAGGCATGCTGAATGTATCCCGAGCATTCAAGGCAATTTGTGTTAATGTTAAATTTGAAAGGACATTCTGTAAAACAGATTGAATTAAAAAAATGAAGAAACTTCTCTCATTATTCCTTGTAGGCATGATGATTCCTGCCTTTATATCGGGTTGCGCCGATTTATCAGCCGGCAAAGAATCTCCTTCACCAACCATATCCGTACCCGAAACGCCGTCATCTCCATATGAAGAACAACCACCGGAAACGGCACAAATATCCGCGCTTGGCACATATACAATAGTATATCCGAGCAATTATACGGATTTGAGAATGGATATTGTCGAGCTTTTGCAAAATACGATTGCACACGTAACGGGAGTAATGCCCGAAGTAATTCCCGATACCCAAAAAAGCTACGGCAATGAAATAGTTCTTGCCAGCTCTTCAAGGTCAACTTCGCTTGATGAAACAATAAACGGCTTTGCAAGCGCAATGGACTACGTTGTAGCAGTTAAGGACTCAAAAGTAATACTCGGAGGACAGAATTATTGGAGCGATCTCAGAGCAGTATATGATTTTATCCAGAACTATCTTGGGTATGATGATATAAGCAACAGCTATTCCGCCCCCGCAAATGAAATTTCCGGAGTGAAAATCATAACTCACAAAAAGCCGTCATTTTTCATTCAGGCGGCAACGTGGGCAACAGTATTTGAGACACCGGAGCAAATTAAAGATGTCGCCGATGCAAACTTCAACGCAATAATGTATACCGTAACATCGGGAAGCCGCGAAAAGCTTCACAAAACGATAGGTCAATGCGTGCGCTTTGAAATTTACCTTGTAATAAACAGAGGCGCTGTCATGCCCGAGCTGTATACGGACTGCCCTGTCATACTCGGTCACAATTTATGGGATGAGCCGAGAATAAACGAATTTTCAGACGTTGCCGAGCTTTGTGAAGAATACCGCGAAAAATATTCTCAATACGGCTGGAAAGCATGGGTAAACCATGTAGGGTATTATAAATATTGGGAGTATATGGACGAGATGTGGGAATGGGCAGATGCAGATGCAACAGGCTTTGACCTTTATCCGTGGGTTGAGTCGGGCAGAGAGCACCCTGCGCTTTATTCATATGAAAAAGCAAGAGAAATAACCTCTTTGCACGACAAAGATTTCTGGACGTACATACAATCCTACAATCATATAGGCAAGCCCACGATGAATACAAGCAAGGCTTACAGGTGGCAGATGTATTATTCCATGTGCTTCGGCACAGACGGCGTTATTTATTTCATATATGCAAATCAGTCCGAAGAAATTCCGTGGGCAGACGTCAACTCGTTTGTAATGTCAAGAGGTTTCATCAAAAACGAGCAGTATTACGATGCCGTACTCGCAAACAAGGATGTTGCCGTAATATCGGAAATTTGCAGTGATTATGAGCAGGTCGGTGCTTTTGTCGTAAACAGAAAGTACGACGATGAATGGGCATACATTGAATCGCCGTACGACTTCGGCAGTGTAATTGAAGATATAAAGGATTATAAAATATCCGATACATATCTTGTGGGATGCTTTGACAAAAAAGAAGGCTCGGGCAATGCTTTTATATTCATGAACATAAACGAGCCTGACAGCACACCGTACTCTCAAACGGAAATATCTTACGTCAAAGTAAAAATAAACGGGCAAAAAATAACAGCATATCTGAACGGCGAGGCAATGGTGCTCGAGCCTGACGCCGACGGATATTATTCGCTCGCAGCAGGCAACGGAATATGCCTGTTTGTGACAGTTGAATAATTCAATTGAGGAAACAGTCATGAAAAAAATAATATGTATATTGCTCTCGGTTCTCATGCTTTTATCTTTTGCGTCATGTGGCGAGCTTGCAACCGAAAGCACCGAGCCGTCATCGATTATATCGGAGCCGTCGCCCGAAATCAAGGCAACGCCGTCTCCCCTGCCCGAGATACCCGAGGAATCAGTCGAAATACTCAACCTTGCCGAATATACCATCGTTTACCCGCAGGATTATTCTGCATGGCAGATGAATGAAATATATATTCTTCGTGATGTAATAAAGCATATTACGGGAAAAG
>CAMEIT010000055.1 GCA_945918795.1 uncultured Clostridia bacterium
TTGCCCATTCAACCCAGCTCTCATAGTGACAAGGCTCAATTTCATCGAGGTCAATTTTCTTGTCCGTATCTGCGTATATCGCGTGCAGATTGAGTCTGTGTCTGCCCGGTATAAGCGACATTGCCATATCGATATCCGTTTTAAGCTCGTTCACATTGCGCGCTTTGCCCGGATAATTGCCCGTTGTCTGTATGCCGCCCGTAAGTGCGTTATCCTTGAACAGGAATCCGCCTACATCGTCACCCTGCCAGCAGTTAATGGATATAGGTATGTTCTTTACTCTTTCAATAGCCGCATCCGTGTCTACGCCTATTGATGCGTAAACCTCTTTTGCATATTCGTATGCTTTATTTATACTCATTTTTATATAATCCTTTCATTTATTGTCATTACAATAAAATTATTTTTGCTTATCACACAATACGGTAAGTGCGTATTGCAAACGGCGGCAATTCCGCTTTTGTCAACGTTTCGTCCTTGTCCTCTTCAAGAACATTTGAAAGCTTAACGGGGCTTGCAAATTCAAGAACCTCATTTTCCTCAAGACCGGCATATCTTACAATATAACCGTTTGTGTCCTCAGCACCCTTAAGTGCAAGAAGAGGCGCATTATTCGGAAGCTCAAGAGGCAAATATCTGCCCTTTCCCTCAGGCAATGTGCCCTTTATTGAAGGATAGAACGCATTAAGAGCCGCACCGCGTCTGTACGGCGTAATATTTCTGTCCTCGGTTGCCGACAAAGTAAAATAGAAATTATGTTCGGATTTATCCAATGCTCCGTCCGTATCAAACGCATAGAGCTTTTGCGTCGGAGTGCGCATCAGTGCGATACATATTGCGTTATTGTCGAGCTTTGTCGCAGGCGTACCGCTGTTACATACCAATACATTTACATTTTTAAGCTGTGCACATACATAATGGAGTGCCGGCCATTCGTCCGCATATCCGTGTATATCGTGATAATCGGGTATACCTCTTTTGATTTTGCCAAACGGGATTTCATGCTCAAGCATATTGTTTGCCGGTGATGTCGGAAGCACAATCTGTGTTGAAAGGCGCAGGTCCCTTGCATCAAACTTAGTTGTGATGTGAACCTGAAGCTCTTTTGCCCCGTCCGAAAGATCATAATCGATCTTCCAATCGAGAATTTCCAGATTTCTGTCCGGTCTGCTGTATCTCACATAAACCGTAACTCTCTGTCCGCCCTCGTAAGTCTGCACTTCCATTTTACATGAATGCTCATGAGGAGGATTTGTATTAAGATAAAAATCAGGGCAAATAGCATTGTCTTTGTAACAACCGATCGCCGTTTTTCCCCACGGATTGCCCGCGTCGTCCGTTACTATCGGTGAGAATGATTCTCTTCCCGCAATTGCCGCACCCGTATGCTTATCCACAACGGAATCGAGCAAATAATTCTTAAATACAACGCGCAAATGCTCGTTTTCAATAACAGCGTCTTTAATTTTGGATACAGTAGTCTTTTGCGTTTCATTGCTCGGTATAAATCTGAATACCTTATAGCCGAACGCAGGAAGGCTTCCGAAAAATTCTATTGTAGCCGCATCGCCCAAAGGCGTATTTACTGCGTGCTTTATCGAGAGCATCTGCATCTCGTTTCCGTCAGAATCTACTATCCTGCCGTCCGTTACAAACTCATCAACCTCGACGCCGCCCTGCAGACGCACATTTTCAACATCAAATTCAAGCGGATTATACACAACAAAATACGTTCCGCTCTCTTCCGCCATACTCTTGCAATTATTCATAAGCAATACCGAACGGTTTATGATGCGATTTGCCTTTTTGATAATCATTTCGGAAATATCCATAAGCTCATCATAAACGTCGTCGCTGTGAGATGCCGGTGCCGCATCGTGGAAATACAGATATTCAAGCTTTCTCCAAAGCTTTTCAATCGTTTTCGCAGGATACTTCTCGCCTGTTTTAATTTCGGTTGCAACAGCTATTCTCTCGCACGCCAGAAGTGCCGCTTCGCACTTGCGGAGTCTCTGCTTTAATTTTATTCTCGTCGTATAGCAGCCGGCAGTAACGGGATTTCCCTCCTGTCTTGGGTCAATATCCTCCTCGGGGATATTTCCGCTGTGATACGTTTTCAACAAATCAGCATTTGCTATTGCCGTCAGCTCTTCAAAGCCTATCGGGTGAAGATTCATATGCAATTCATCGGCTATGCGCTTCAACACATTCATAGCTCTTATGGAAACAGCCGATTCTTCCTCGCATATTATAAGGCAGAAATCGCCGTCCGGTTTTCTCTTTGCATTTATATGTTCAATGCCGTACTGAACCGCAAAATCACTCACAGGCTTGAATCTGCCGAAAGCGCCTCTGTATCCGCAAGCAGGGCAACCCTCGCCCTTGCAAATATCGCAGGTCGTTGCATAAGGATCATCTACAACCAAGCCGCCGAACTGACATGAGCTTATTCGGTGGAGAGATGTAGTTGCAAGCGGGAAAATATCGCCGCTTATTCCTCTCCAGAAAGGCTTTGCTTTTCCAAATATACGGGAATAATGCCCCATTCCCTCATATCCGAGGTCAACAAAAAGCGCAGGCAATCCGCCCGAAAGACCGAACGTGTCAGGGCATTCCGCAAATCTCGGTCTGACACCGAATTCCGATTGCAGCCAACGCAGTGAATACATATGGTTGCGCGCAATGGTTTCACCGCACGGCATATTGTTATCGATTACTGACTCTCCTCCGCCGAGAACATTAAGTCTGCCCTCCTGAATTAATTCTTTTATTTCGTCATATGAATCCGGATTATTCTCCAGATATTCTCTGAGGGAAATAGACTGCTCCAAGTCATAGCAACCGCCGCGTCTGCAATAATCAATACCTGCCTCAAGCTGTTTTTCCTGAAGCTCGCCTGCCGAGGTAATAGAACAGCCGTCATAACGAGCATACTTATAGCGCGGACGTCTCCATGTCAGATCCATGTGGTTGGAACAGTATACATATAATTCTGCCATAATTTTTTATCCTTTCGTTTGATTAAATAAGCAAAGCAGTTCTGCCCTCGAATGCACTGCTACCGTTATTTTTTCTTACTTGCCGAGAATTGCAAGATAATCGTTATAATGAGCATTCCAAAGCTCGTTGTCCTCAGGCTCATAATATGCGTATTCAGCTGAATTTGCAATAATCTCTCTTGCTTCCTTGAGATCCTTTATCTCGCCGAGAGCAATAAGCTGAACCGCAATATTTCCCATTACAGTCGCCTCAACAGGTCCTGCAATTACCGTGCAGCCCGTAGCGTTCGCCGTGCTCTGGCAAAGCGTTTTGTCCTGGATGCCTCCGCCTACCATGTTTATTCTTTTAATGTCCATGCCCGTTACGTCTTCAAGCATTTTTATTGTTGATTTATACTTCATTGCAAGGCTCTGATATATACAACGTACTGTCTCACCTCTCGTTGCCGGAACGTACTGATTTGTTCTCTGGCAATATTTTGCGATCTTATCCGGAAGATTTTCTCCAAGCTCAAATTCAGGCGCGTCGCAGTCGATATAGCACTTGAAAGGCTCGCACGCTCTCGCCTCGTCGCCGAGCATCGGGTACGTCAGCTTTTCGCCCGACATTTCCCAATGACGCTTTGACTGCTGAACAATCCAAAGACCTATAATGTTCTTCAAAAATCTTACACTGCCGTTATAGCCTATCTCGTTTGTGATTCCGTATTCCATGCTTTCTTTTGTAATAACAGGCTTAGGCATTTCCGTTCCGAAAAGGCTCCATGTTCCGCAGCTGATATAAGCCGTATTGCTGTCCGTTGCGGCACTTACGACGGCACTCGCCGTATCATGAGTTGCAACCGCAACAACGGGGATCTTGTCACATTCAAGCTCTGAGCATATTTCATCAGACAGCTCACCGTAAACCTGTCCCGGACGTATGAAGTCGGCAAATATGTTTTTGTCAATCGAAAGCTTGCTCATAAGCTCCTCATCCCATTCAAGAGTTTCCGGGTTGAGCAGGTTTGTCGTTGAAGCGTCCGTTATTTCAGTGCGCATCTTGCCCGTAAGGAAATATGCAAACAGATCCGGCATGAGAAGTATCTTGTCTACACAGTTCATTATGTTCTTCTTGTATTTGTAAAGATAATAAAGCTGATAAATAGTATTGATTCTCAGGCTTTGCGTACCCGTTTTCTTATAAATATCGTCCTTTGACATTATGTTCTCGTAAATTTCCTCGGGCATACCCTCAGTGCGTCTGTCACGGTAGTTTACGGGATTTGCAACAAGCTGTCCGTCCTTGTCGAGCATACCGAAATCAACGCCCCATGTATCGATGCCTATTGCATCTATTTTGCCGTATTTCTGTGCAAGAATTATTCCCTGCTTCATTTCTCCGAGCAAACGCAGCACGTCCCAATACAATGTATTGTTCATTGTTACGGGTATATTCGGAAATCTGTGTATTTCCGTCATGCTTATCTTTCTGTTTTCCTTATCAAATTCAGCAAGCATTGCTCTTCCGCTTGAAGCTCCGAAGTCAAACGCCAATACTTTTTTATTCATCTCTTAAAACCTCTTCCATATTAAATTAATATTTCAATTCGCCTTCATTCGGCTGTATTTTACTCATTTACTCTGAACAGTATTCCCTGTCCCGCCTCAAACGAAATCACATATTTGCCGTTATCGTTTCTCGTTGCAACCGAGTCCTCCTCGGCGTCCCTCCACGTTGCGGTTTTTGTATCGAAATACTCAAGATTATCGTTTATGTCTTCAAATACGATACTGTTTTTTTCGCCCTCTTTTTCCGCATAGAACTGCTTATTGACTATCATAAAGCTCTCATCGTCAAAAAAGCCTATTACAAAATCATTTCCCGTACACAAGCCGAGCTCGCCGTACGGAACATAATCAGCGCAGGTCATTCCCTTAGTGTCCGCACCGCCCTTGTGGAATACGGCAGTTGACGTTTTGCCGAAAAGCTCGTTTCCGAGCGGATAAAGCCATTCGTTAACAGCCTGAACGTCATAATAATGCGGATTCTTTTCGCCTTTTGAATTCATGCAGGCGTTTTCCCAGCCGCCCTGCTCGAGATTTTCATCCGTCCAGAATGTGAAGTATGAAATACGCTTCATGCCGTACACAAGCGCCATATTTACCTCCCACCTGAGTTGTTCGGGCGTGATATTGCCGTATGACATATGCTTTGTAAGAAGCATTATCTGCATCTGATCCTTGCCGTACTTAAGTCCCGCATTCCTTACATCCTCCATATTGTCGAAGAAATCGTCAATACGGTCCTTGTTAGTTTCATCTTTGAAGTGATAGAAATCAAAGCATATGTAATCCGGATCCACTTCATTCATATATCTTTCAAGATATACCGAATAATCCGGAGTTCTGAGCTGTTCGGGTGACGCATAATTTGGGAAAAGGTCAATAAATGTTTCTCTTTCGGGGTCTATTCTGTTAAATGCCGATACTATCTTGTGCAAAATATCAAACTTATCCGCGTCAGGCTCATCCCATATATCCCAGCCTGCAATATTGTCAAAATCCTTGTACTCATCAACAAGCGCCTGCACAACCGCGTCCACTTCTTCCTGAGAAATGTTGCTGTTGTCGCCCGTTATGAGGTTATTTATCGATTCGCCTACCCAAACATTGCATTTAATGCCGTATTTGTCCATAAGCGTCAATATATCCTTTACGTTCTGCTGTTGCCAGCCTCCGACAGGCACTACCGTAAAGCCGCAGTCTGCAATAGCCTTTGCAACCTCGTCATTGTAGCTGTCTTCCGGATTGGGGCCGAAGAAATAAGTTATCTGAAATCCGTTCATTCCCGATGTCTTTTGAACCTCCTCTTCCTTGAAATCATATTCGTACTCTATTTCGGCGCCTACTCTGAAAGCTTCCTCACCCATTGTTGCATTTTGTCTGAGCGAGATGCTTCTCGTGGCGGCATCGGCATAGCCTTGAGTATTGAAAGCAAAATACGGCAGAAGAACACAGCCTATCAAAAGCATTGCAATATTATTCTTCTTTCTTTTACGCACGAGCACAAAGCCGACAGCTATTACAACGAGTACGCACACAGCTATGACTATGTATCTGACGTCAAATTTGTTTTGAGCATCTCCACCCGGCACAAGTGAATTTGATTTTACTATTTCAAAATCAAACGTCTTTTGTTCGCCTATATTAATTGTGTCAACATCGAATTCAGTTACCGATGATGTCATGCCCTCGGGAAGAACAAGCTTGCATTTAACTTTTCCGAGAAATTTGCAATCAAGATTTGTCACTGTTACGGTTGCCTTTATAGCTTGGGTTTCAGACGTGATGCTTATTTTTGCATTTATTCCGTCCTTCGTCATAGCAGGTCTGATACCTATATCATCATCCTGTGCATTTGCCCCGTTTAGAGGTAATAATGCCGCAAAGCATACGATAAGACACCAAAAAAGTACGATTTTCTTTGCTTTCATATCATTTCCCCCATATTGCCGAGAAATATCAGTCATTTACTCTGAACAGTATGCCCTGTCCCGGTTCAAATGCGGCTTCGTATTTGCCGTCGTCATTTCTTGTTACGGCACTTGATTCCTCTGCATTCTTCCATGATGCACTCTCGGTATCAAAATATTCGAGTCCGCTTCTGATGTCGTCAAACACCAATGTATTCTTCGTGTTATCGTCATCATCGTAATAATATTCCTTGTTGACAATCATAAAGCTTGCGTCGTCAAAGAAGCCTATTACAAAATCTTCACCTGTGCACAGTCCCAGCTCGCCATATGAAGAGTACGGCGTACAGCTTGAGCTGAGCTTGTCGGAAGAGCCTTTATGGAACACGGCAGTCGACGTTTTGCCGAAAAGCTCGTTTCCGAGCGGATAAAGCCACTCATTAACAGCCTGAACATCATAATAATGCGGATTCTTTTCACCCTTTGAATTCATACATGAGTTTTCCCAGCCGCTTGACTCCATGTACTGGTCATTCCAGAAGGTAAAATATGAAATACGCTTCATGCCGTATACAAGAGCCATATTTACCTCCCACTGAAGCTGATACGGAGTGATATTGCCGAATGACAAATGCTTTGTGAGGAGAATTATCTGCATCTGGTCCTTGCCGTACTTAAGTCCTGCGCTTCTGATGTCCTCTATATTTTCATAATATCTTGTGAGGTCGGATGAGCTTGTTTCGGACGTGAAATGATAGTAATCATAGCTTATGAAATACGGATCCACCTCTGACAAATATTTTTCGATATACGTATTATAATCCACAGCCATGAGCTGTTCGGGTGAGGCATAATTAGGCCATACATTTATGTAAACCTCTCTGTCGGGGTCTATTCTGCGGAAAGCCGATACAATTTTCTGCAATACCGGGAACGTATCCGCGCTCGGTTCATCGCAAATATTCCAGCCGAGAATATTATCATATCCTGCATACGTATCAACAGCCTTCTGCACTATTGCATCAACCTCTTCCTGAGTTACGTCAGGGTTGCCGCCGTGTACAAGCTTATCCGTAATGTCACCAACATAAAGAGCGGAGCACGTCAAGCCGTATTTTTTCATTATATCAAGTATTCTTTTTGATTCCTTTTCGCCTGCCGCAAGAGGTATCGTCGTAAATCCGCAGTCGGCAATAGCCTCCACCAATTCATCGGTAACATAGAAATTACCGTATCCCGGCGGGCCGTAGAAATACGTTATCTGGAAGCCGTCCATGCCCGATGTCTTTTCGACATTTTCTTCCGCGAAATTATATTCGTATTCTATTTCCGCTTCAACGCGATATGTTTCTTCACCGATGGTTACGTTTTCACCGATTAAAATATATCTTGTTGCCGCATCGGCAGTGCATTCGGCACTGAAGGCAAAATACGGCAGAAGAATACAGCCTATGAGAAGCATCGATACGATGTTTTTCCTTCTTGTATAACAGAGCACAAAGCCTACGGCGATTATTACAAGTATGCACACGGCTATGACTATGTATCTGCTGTCAAATTTATTTTCACTGCCCGGTTCTTTTATTTCGGATTTTACTATTTGAAAATTAAATTCCGTTTTGTCGCCTATACTTATCGGATCAGCAGTAATCTCGGTTTGTGAAGTCGTGATACCCTCGGGAAGCAGAAGCTTGCATTTAATTTTCCCAAGATAATCACAGTCTTTGTTTTCAACGCTTATGTTTGCAACAATATTTTCGTCTTGAGACGTTATACTTATCTTTGCTCTTATGCCGTCCTTAAGCATAAATGACTGTGTTGCCGAATCCTCGCCTGCGGCACTTGCTATCGGGAATAATGCCGTAAAGCACAAAATAAGGCACAGTAAAATAGCCGTTTTTCTTGTTTTCATACCCTTCTCCTGTATAATATAAAATATCAATCGTTTACTCTGAACAGTATGCCCTGTCCCGGTTCAAATGCGGCTTCATATTTGCCGTCGCCATTTCTTGTTACAAAGCCGCTTTCCTCGGCATTCTTCCACGATGCGCTCTCGGTATCAAAATATTCGAGTCCGTTTGTAACATCGTCAAACACCATTACATTTTTCGTATTGTCCTTATCGTAATAATACTCCTTGTTGACTATCATGAAGCTTGCGTCATCAAAGAAGCCTATTACAAAATTATTACCCGTACACAAGCCGAGTGCGCCGTACGAAGTATACGCCTTGCTGTTTTCGCTGAGGTCCTGCGGTGAGCACTTGTGGAATACGGCAGTGGATGTCTTGCCGAACAATTCATTGCCGAGCGGAAGAAGCCACTTGTTTACATTCTGCACATCATAGTAATGCGGATTCTTTTCGCCCATTGAATTCATGCAAGAATTCGAGCATCCGTCCGCCTCCATGTACTGATCATTCCAGAAGCTGAAATACGAAATACGCTTCATGCCGTATGCAAGAGCAATATTTACCTCCCACTGAAGCTGATACGGCGTAATATCGGCAAGCGTTAAGTGCTTTGTAAGAAGAAGTATCTGCATCTGATCCTTGCCGTATTTAAGTCCTGCGTTTCGTATATCCTCCATGTTTTCAAAATATCTTGTAAGGTCCGTCGAAGTCGTCTCGGATGTAAAATGGTAATAGTCAAAGCTCAGATAATCCGGGTCAACCTCTGCCATAAATCTTTCAAGATACGAATTGTAATCTGTTGCCTTCAGCGCTTCCGCAGACGCATAATTGGGCCATACGTTCAGGTGAGTTTCTCTTTCGGGGTCAATGCGTCTGAATGCCGATACTATCTTTTGTATAACGGGGAATTTATCGGCTGTCGGCTCATCGTATATATTCCAGCCGAGGATATTATCATATCCCTCATAAGTATCAACAACACTCTGAACTATGGCATCGACTTCCTCCTGTGATACATCGGGATCGCCGAAATATATAAGCTGATCCGTTATCGCACCAGAATACAGCGCGGAGCACGTCAAGCCGTAATCATCCATAATATCAAGTATTCTTTTTGCCTCGTCTTCTCCCGCAGCAAGCGGTATGCTCGTAAATCCACAGTCGGCAATAGCTTTTATCAGCTCTTCGTCAACCGGATACTTACCGAATCCCGGAGGGCCGTAGAAATACGTTATCTGAAATCCGTTCATTCCGGAAGTCTTTGCAACATTTTCTTCCTTGAAGTTATATTCATACTCTATTTCCGCCTCAATACGATACGTTTCATCGCCGATGGTTACGTTCTCGCTGAGCGTAATATATCTTGTTGCCGCATCGGCAGTGCCATGAGTTGAAAAAGCAAAATACGGCAGAAGAATGCTGCCTATCAGAAGCATTGCAATATTATTTTTCTTTTTACGTATGCAAACAAAAACAATCACGGCAACTATCAAACAAGCTGTCAAGACTGCCATTACTATGTATATACCGTATGATTTTTGCTCGGTATCTGTATCGGGCGCTTTTAATTCGGTTTTTTCTATTACAGCATCAAAATCCCATTTATCGCCGACAGCTATTACGTAATTGATTGAAAAATCCGTTGCCGAAGCCACAATGCCGTCCGGAAGCAGAAGCTTACATTTAATGTTGCCCAAATATTCACAGCCTTTATTTTCAATGCTTATATTTGCTACAACCTTTTCATTTTCCGACGTGGCGCTCAGCTTTGCCCTTATGCCGTCCTTAAGCACAACCGACTGCGTTGCCGCGTCCTCGCCTGCGGCGCTTGCTATCGGGAATAATGCCGTAAAGCACAAAATAAGGCACAGTAAAATAGCCGTTTTTCTTGTTTTCATACACTTCTCCTCATTAAATTATATATATGTTCATTGTTTTTAAAATCCACGCCTTATGTGATTATAGCATTTATCGCGGTTCGTGTCAACACCAATTTGACATATGTTCAAAAGGCATGAGCACACAAAACCAAGCAGAACTCTTATCTCTGCCATTTTCAGCTGCATCATGCCCAAATAAATTACCTGTAAGCCTTAACGCTTATCAATTCAACATCCTTTGAAACGTATCCGTTGAGATACGTTGTTGGCTTCGCATAATCTGTCGAAAGATATTTTTTATTATCATCTGCAAAAACCGTTACGACAGTACTGTCCGAACCGAGCTTTTCCTGTGCAAGAACACAGCCGAGAAAATTTGCTCCCGATGAAACACCGACTCCTATGCCGAATTTTTCCGAAATCATTCTTGCCATTGCAATAGCATCTCCGTCGTCCACCGATACAATATTATTCACCTGATTCATTTTGAGTATCGGAGGAATAAATTCATCGGAAATACCGTAAATTCTGTGCATACCTATCTTATAACCCGTGGAAAGAGTAGGTGAATTGAGCGGTTCAAGCGGATAAATAAGACAATTCGGGTTCGTCTCCCTGAGGCGTCTGCCCACACCCATAATCGTACCGCCCGTACCGACGCCTGCAACAACGCAGTCTGCGACTTTGCCGAGCGATTGAAGCTGTTCTGCTATCTCAACACCCGTGGTAAGGTAATGCGCTTCCGTATTTTCTTCGTTTGAAAACTGCCTCGGAAGAAAAACTCCGCCTCCGCGCGCGAGATCCTCGGTTTTTCTTATTGCGCCCAAAAAACCGCCTTCCTCTCTCGATACGAGTATGACATCCGCGCCGAAGCTCTTCATAATATTTATGCGTTCCTCAGTCATCCAATCCGGCATATATATCACCACCTTGTGACCGAGCAATCCTCCGAGAGCGCAGAATGAAATTCCCGTATTTCCGCTTGTGGCTTCTGCAATAATATCCGTTTCGTTTATTCGTCCCCGTTCGTAAGCATTGCGCAGTATATGGTAAGCCACCCTGTCCTTAATACTGCCTGAAAGATTATAATATTCCGCCTTTGAATATATCGTCCTTTCGTTTCCTTTATATCGGTATGTTATGGAAAGAAGCGGTGTTTTCGATATCATCGGCGATATTGCGTCAAGTCTGTTTATCTGATTTTGATTCATGTTTTCAGAGTATTGCACCTTTCATTACACATATTGTTATTCTAACATATTTTCATTTATAAATCAACAGAAAAATACGTTTCCTCACACAGTATATTATCTGTTGACGTAAAGTGCCGTACCTTTCTCTACATTATATGTCTTACCGTCAAGAATCAGTGTTCCGCCGTCTATTTCCGAAACAACCTTTACAAAGTCCTTTGTCATTTCAACCTCAACATTACCGTCGGGTGTCGGAACAGTTCCTTTTATGAACTCATAATCCATAATATTCGGTTTTATTTCAAAGGTTTTATATCCTGCCGAAGTCGGGTAAACGCCGAGCGCATAACGTCCGAGCAGATAAATAGGCGATGAACTCCATGCGTGGCAAAGGCTCTTGCCGAATTTGCTTGAATACATTTTATAATGCTCCAAGCCGGTATCGTTAGGATCAAACTCCTCCCAGAATGATGTCGCTCCGAGCTCGAGCATTCCGCCCCAATAGCTTTTCAGCATATCTGTCATATATTTGTACTCCCCTATACGGCACATTGCGTCAAGCTCGAAAAATTCAAAATACGGAGTCGTAATTGGCGCTATTCCTTTATTCTTTATAACGTCGTTAATTATTCGTGCTTTCTTCTTCTCGTCCGCAACACCGTACAGGATTGCAAAAATATTCGCGTGCCTTGTAACATTGCGGTTTCCCGTTTTATAATCATCAACATACGCGCCCTTTTCCTCGTCCCAATAAAGCTCGTTAATAAATCCGCATATCTTCTCTGCCAAAGAACCGTATTTTTCTGCTGCAAAAGCATCTCCTGCAAGCTCGGCACATTTTGCCATGCTTTCGTATGTCTTGAAAAGCAGTATCTGTTCTGCGCACATAGGTCCGGAATCATTATCAAAATTTGCCCAATCGATAAATACCCAATCTCCCTTTCGTGCGGCGTAAAGGCCGTTTTCGTCAAGCCTTCCCATTATAAAATTCATTGCCGAACACATTTTATCGTATATTTTTATAACAAAATCCTTATCGCCCGTGTAAAAATAATACTCCCATATGCCTATTATCCAATAAAATGTATAATCGCTTATTGTATTTATATGGTGCGTCATAGGCTCCGAGCCTTTGAGCATAAGAGTTGTGCGGCGAACAATATCGTTATCGTTCATCAGATAATAGTTGACGAAATAGCTCTGGTAAGCATCTCCGCTCCATATCCATCTGTCGCGCTTTATTCCGTCAAAAAATCCTTCTCTTGCATTGAGGTGAAGTGTATACGACGCCGTGTCCCATATTTTATTTACGGTTTCGTCCGAGCATCTGAACGCGCCCTTATCCTCAAGCGGGATATACTCAAAATCCGCCGAGAGCTTGAGCTCTATGCTTGAAAGCGGAATAAAAATGTATCTGAACGCAACAGGACTGCTCTTGAAGTATCCGTTTTCCACTTTCGCCTTGAACTGAACAATCGCATTGGGCGGATCGAGTGCCTCTTCTCTTGACTCGCCGCAGAATACCGGAATTTCCGAATTGGGCAGCTGAACGTCCTCGAGAATTATGTTGCCGAAGCATTCCTTGCCGAAGTCATACAGCCTTCCGCCTGCCGCCTTTTCAACCGAACACGGATATATACGTTCATACGAGAATTTGAACACCTCCGGATCATCCGAAAGCTCAGTATACATATCATTTGTTCCGACGGGCTTGTCATTGCCGTCAAAAGCACAGCAAAGCCACGTCTCGTCCGTTGCGAATACATCGCCCTCGCAGTATGCCGCAGGGAATCCGTCTCTTTTATGTACATACACCTTAACCGTATACTCGCCCTCCGTAAGCGTTACCGATGTGCCCGGATTATATATAACTCCGCCTATCTGCATACATGATTGAGGCGAGTTTGAATGAAACGTTACTGTTTCCGTTTTATCGATAACTGCCGTCTTATAAGCATATAAATTACAGCTCGGCTCGTCAACTCTCCACATAGGCGGCTTCATAACGCCTACCACCGTTCTCCTGTTCGTCAGAAGCATACAATGATATAATTCAAAATCACCGTAATTCCATATCCATTTTGCTTGTTTCATATAGCATACCGCGCCTGTTGATATTCAAAGGCTCCCTTTCATCGATAATAAGCATAGTTAAAAAATCAAATATCAAAAGTATACTTGCCGCCGCAAAAGCATTACGGCGTATACATATTACCATATAATTTTAACATATAACCTTTTATTTTACAATACGTAAGTTTATTTGACTTTATTCAATAATTATGGTAAAATTAACACATATAAAATGCTCGGAAAAATTATCAATAATAATTTCCCGCCAACCGGAGGCAGTTATGAAACGAAAGAATAACGTATCACATGAAATTCCGTGGGACACAGAACCCGTCAGCCTGAAAACAGAAGAATACTTCAAGTATTTTGACGTAGGCACGCTTTCGGACAGTCTTGCCGCAAATACAGATGTTTCATCTTTATATATCATGTCGCACAAATCGCTCAACGAGGCAATATATAACAATACCGCAGACGAAGATGCGGAGCTTGTTCTGTTTGACAGGTCAAAATACCCCAAGGGTACCTTCACCGCATATGTGATTCCGAACGATATGCCCGAAATATCCATGCAAATCGGAGACTGTGCCATTCTCGACATAAACAAAAAGCACTTCGACGGAAACGGATTTTATGTTCTCAATACAAGTGGAGTACTCAATATTCGCTTCATACCCGCGTCGGATGAAACGGATTTTCTTATCATCGAAGCTAAGGTTTGCGAGATTCGCAGAAAGCTGTGAACTGAGGCAATACGGTATTGACGTATGCAAATAAAAAACGGGAGTAATTTCATATGACGCTTCAGCAATTACATTATATTATCGCCATATCGGAAACAGGTTCCATTAATAAAGCCGCGGAAAATCTTTACGTCGCACAGCCGTCACTCACGGGCGCGCTCAAGGAGCTTGAAAAAGAACTCGGTTTTAAAATATTCAGCCGAAACGGCAGAGGCGTTACACTCACCAACGAGGGCGCTGAGTTCCTGCTCTACGCAAAACAGTTGTACGGTCAGTATGAAGCATTGCAGGAGAAATTCATAGGTGGCGGAAGCATAAAAAATAAATTCTGCGTTTCAACTCAGCATTATTCGTTCGCAGTTAAGGCATTCGTCGAGACAGTTAAAAAGTTCGATACCCGTCAGTATGAATTTGCAATAAGAGAAACTCGTACAAAAGATGTAATTGACGATGTTACAAAGTTCAGAAGCGAAATAGGACTTCTCTATATGAGCGATTTCAACAGATCGGTAATATCCAAACTCCTCAGAACATATGAGCTTGAATTTCATCACTTGATCGATTGTAAAGCGTACATCTATATGTGGAAGGGACACCCTCTCGCCAATAAATCCTTTATCCGCTTCGATGAATTGAATGATTATCCTTGCTTATCATTTGAACAGGGCGATACAGGCTCTTTCTATTACGCCGAGGAAATATTGAGCACTAATGATTATCCGCGTATTATTAAGGCTTGCGATAGAGCTACTATGCTTAACCTTATGGTCGGTCTTAATGGTTATACCGTTTGCTCGGGTATAATTTGCGAGGAATTGAATGGCTCTGATTATGTCGCCGTACCTTTTGACCCCGATGACCCCAATTGCTCCGATGTTATGGAAATCGGTTATATCGTCAGAAAAAATACTGTCGTCTCACCCTTGGGTAAACTCTATCTCGATGAATTGAATAAATACCTCTCCTCCTGTAATTTGCATGGTTGATTTTCCCGGTGCTGCCGCAAGCCCTCTTCCGGGGCTGCCGCCCCGTACCCCGCCAAGGCTATTTTCGTGAGGCTCCGCCTCACACTCCGCAAGCCCTTTTCCGGGGCTGCCGCCCCGCACCCCGCCAAGCCTTTGAAAAGGCTTGACCGAAACTTTAAACTACTTTGTAGTTGT
>CAMEIT010000056.1 GCA_945918795.1 uncultured Clostridia bacterium
TAAATGGCAATCCGACTCGACGACCACCGGCGAGGCTGATTGCCAACTACAAAGTGTTTAAAGTTTCGCTCAAGCCTTTTCAAAGGCTTGGCGGGGTACGGGGCGGCAGCCCCGAGAAACCCCTTAAAGAGAAACGCAAAGTAAATGGCAATCTGACTCGACGACCACCGGCGAGTTAGATTGCCAACTACAAAGTATTTTAAAGTTTCGCTCAAGCCTTTTCAAAGGCTTGCGGAGTGTGAGGCTTCAGCCTCACAAAAAGAGGCTTGGCGGGGTACGGGGCGGCAGCCCCGAGAGGACGGAGTGTGAGGCAGAGCCTCACGAAAAAAACTCATACAAATCTTGGAGGGAGCCTTTATAATCGGGTGCAAGAGGGAGGTTATATTTATTTTCGACGAAGCCTTCAACGAGGTAAGTTTTCATACCGAGGCGAGAAGCCACCATATCCTCTGCGACATCATTACCTACCATCATACAATCCTCAGGGTCATAGCCGAACATTTGGATAATATCCCGATAATAATCAAGGTTAGGTTTACAGTGGAAGCTGTTTTCATAAACGGTTATATGAGCGAAGTCATCCGGGTTCATACCTGCCCATGCAATACGTTTTAATGTAGCATAGCGTGGGAAAATAGGGTTTGTTGCGAGAATAACGTCAAAGCCGTTTTGGCGGCAAGCATCGATAATTTTCGGAGCATATTGAGACGGGTACGTCACATCGCGTAATTTATCGAAATCATGCTCATAATAATCCATAAATTCATTCTGTGCCACATCAAAATCAATGGGTATGAGTTCGGAAAAGCATTCTCTGAACACTTCCTCATTAGTCTTGTCCCCGTTATTATTTATCATCGCGTACATGGACTTCCACATATATCCGGCAAACTTTTCCGCATCGATTCCGTACTTAAGGAATCTTACCGACAAGCTTTTCATATATGCCCGAGAAAATTCATCCAGCCGCATAGGCAGGAGTGTGCCGTCCAAATCGAATAAAATATGCTTCATAACAATAAATAACGCCTTTCCAAAATAAAGCTTCAAATCAAAATAAGCCCGCAATGCTGTAAGACATCAACGGGCTTATTGGGAATAAATAGTGTCAAATCAATTATTTGTCTTCAGTAGTTTCGGTTTCTGCTTTTTTCTTTGATTTTGCATTAACGATAAGATTTACAATAATGCCGAGTATAAGTGCTGTTGCAATATTTGTAAGAGAAACCTTACCGAAATTAAGAGTCAAGCCGCCGATGCCGCAAACGAGAATTGTACTTACAACGAAAAGATTTTTATTCTCATCGAGGTTTACGTTCTTAAGCATTCTCAAACCGCTTACTGCGATGAATCCGTAAAGTGCAACGCAAATGCCGCCTATAACGCATGACGGGATAGTTTCAATAATAGCAACAATCGGAGTCAGGAAAGAGAGCAGGAGTGCCATTATAGCCGTAAGAATTATTGTCGATACGGAAGCGTTACCCGTAATTGCAACGCAGCCTACGCTTTCGCCGTATGTAGTATTTGCACAGCCGCCGAAAAATGCGCCTACCATTGAACCAACACCGTCTCCGAGGAGAGTTCTCTTAAGTCCCGGTTCAGAGCCGAGGAGATCTCTGTTTATTATGGAGCTGAGGTTCTTGTGATCGGCGATATGTTCAGCGAATACAACAAATGCAACCGGTACAAACAGCAGAGCGAGCGAGCCCAAATCCGCAAGCGAGAATGCAAAGCCTTCGCTTGTTACTTCCCTGAATGCTTCCACGAAAGCAAAATCAGGCACTCTGATGAAGCTCTCGAGTGAAAGTGTCTTAAAATTATTTACGATAGCGCTGTAATCTACTATCTTGAAGTAATCGCAATTAAATACCTCGCCGAATATCGTAAATATTGACGCAATTATATAACCGCCGGCAATTCCTATTATAAAAGGTATCAGTCTCATTGTTTTGCCGCCCTTTACGGAAGCGATTATCGTAATAACAAGTGTGGAAATTCCGCACAGAATCGCAATCAGATTGTAGCCCATGCCTGCCGCAGTAGCGGAAGTAAGGTTTGAAATAGCTCCGCCGGCAAGTCCGAGACCAATAAGAGCAACCGTAGGTCCGATAATTACAGGAGGCATAAGTTTGTCTATCCACTTAGTTCCCGCAAAATGAATTACCAATGCAATTACTGCATATACAAGTCCCGCGAGGACAGCTCCCACAATTATTCCGAAATAGCCGAACACAACCGCGTTGTACATCGATTGCAGGAAAGCAAACGAGCTTCCGAGAAACGCAGGGCTCTTGCCCTTTGTGAAAAGCAGATATACTAATGTTCCCATGCCTGCACCGAAAAGAGCCGCGGCAATATCCATGTGAAGGTTTATGCCGTTAACACCGTTTTGGTTTACAAGAAGCGGTACCAATATCGTGGCTGTGATTATTGCCAATATCTGCTGAAAAGCAAAGACAATGTTCTGGCTGAATTTAGGCTTGTCGTTGATGTCATAAACAAGTTTCATCTGATAACCTCTTTCTTTGGTATAAATTTTTTCGGTAAGTATAAAAGCCTTGATGCAATATAATTTGTGTGGGCAAAAAAAAATCCTGCACTTCTGCAAGACGCAATAAACACATCCGTGTGAACCGATTTACCCAATCTTACAGGTTTTGATTGTTCCGCATTCATTATATGACAAAAAGCACTCTTTACTTTCCATCTTTCGAAGTATACCATATTATCACTTGTTTGTCAATATTTTTTCGTATATATTTTGTAAATTTGTCATATAATGTCGCATTTTTGTCAAATTTCAGCCTTTGTCCCGCCCAAAGCACAACAAAAAACAGACGGAACATAATCCCGTCTGTAATTATAACCACCGTTTTTTGCAGTCGGCAAAAGCCTTTACCTTTTTGCAATCAGACACACAGCCTGTACCGATACGCTCTCGCCGTTACCTTGAGAATCGAACTTCTCATTTGTTTTTGCCTTTACGGATACATTGTCAATATCCGTTTTGAGAGCTTTTGCAATATTTTCGCGCATCAGGTTTATGTAAGGCGCCATTTTCGGTGACTGTATGATTATATTTGAATCTACATTCACGATCTCATAACCGTGCTCTGCCAATTCCGCGCACGCCTCTTGCAGAAGCATCATACTGTTTGCATCCTTGTACCGCTCATCCGTATCCGGGAAATGCGCTCCTATGTCGCCCAGCGCCGCCGCGCCGAACAGCGCGTCTATTACGGCATGGACAAGCACATCGGCATCGGAATGTCCCAAAAGTCCCTTTTCGTATGGTATTTCAACGCCGCCTATTATCAGTTTTCTTCCCCGAACGAGTCTGTGAATATCGTAACCAATGCCTGTCCTTATCAAAGCCACTCAAAATCCTCCCGAACCGTCAGCTTCCTGTTTTTTATGCTGCCCTCGTTAATATGAATCTCCACGCCGCAGTATTCCGCAACGGCGCAGTCGTCCGTAAATTCCATTCCGTCGGCAAATGCCTTTTCGTAAGCGTTTTTAATAATATCTATATCAAACGTCTGAGGCGTCTGAGCGGCAAAAAGTCTGTTTCTGTCACACGTTGACTTTACAATGCCGTTTTCGACAAGCTTTACCGTATCTGTAATTTTCACGGCAGTAAGTGCCGCCCCGTACTTTTCGGCACATTCAATCGACGCCTTTATTATTTCGTGCGTTACAAACGGGCGCACGCCGTCATGAATACACACCAATGCTTCGGCGTCGTTTTTTTTAAGCTCCGTCAGACCGTTGTAAACAGACAGCATTCGGCTTTTTCCGCCGCGTATGTAGCTCAATCCCTTGAAATCGGTAAATCTGCGCATATAATCCCTATACTCTTCAAAGCCCTCATCGGGAAGCGCCACCGCTATATTGTCGATAACGCCGCTGCTGTGAAATGCCTCTATCGTATAAAAAAGTACAGGTTTGCCGTCAATTTCAAAAAACTGCTTCGGAATGTTAAGTCCCGAGCGCTCGCCTTTTCCTGCCGCAACAATAAGTGCGTCTGCTTTCCTGCTCATAACCGTCAGTTGCCGACATCCACGTATCCGTCGCCGTCATTGCTGTCGTTTTGAGTATCCTCATCCTTTATCTGCTTTGCGCCGCAATGCGAGCAGAATACGGAATCAACGTTTATTTCGAGGCCGCAGTTCGGGCATTTTTTTATACCGTCTATCGCAAGTATCTGTTCCTTGTATTTTTCAACATTCTGCAACAGTTCGTCAATCTGTTTGCAAAGCTCAACGCAGTCCTCAGGCTCATCGTCTTTGGTGTATGCGCCGTAAATAATATCGCCTATTGAAATTTTAATCTGCTCTATTTTATTGTTTGCCGCGGCGATCTGGCGTCTGAGTGCCGATTTCTCGCGCGAATCCGCGACCGATTCCTTTACGTTTTTAGAAGTATCCGAAATACTTTTGCCAATTTTCTTAAAAAAATCCGCCATAACTGTTCTCCGTTTCTTATATTTTAACAGCAATAAAAATTACTTGAAAAGCCGAGTCATCAAAGCTGCAATTTTATTTTGCGCCGCACGGAACACTTCTCCGCGCCGCATTTATATATCGTATAAAGTATATCATATTTGCATTTAAAAATCAATAGCAGAGCAAAAATATTATTTATTTTTTTGCCGCATTTTTCGCCAAAAAATTCACCATTGCGACATATTTGCCAATTTCTCTGCATTTTCTCTTGCGGCAAGTTCATCAAGGATCACATCCATGTTTCCGTCTATAAAACCGTCTATGTCGTACATGGTAAAATTGATTCTGTGGTCGCTTACTCTGCCCTGAGGAAAATTGTATGTTCTTATTTTCTCACTTCTGTCGCCGGAGCCAATAAGAGTTCTTCTGTTTTCGGTGTATTCCTCCTGCTGTTCGCTTTTCAGCTTTGCAAGCAGTCTTGACCTCAAAACCTGCATTGCTTTCTCCTTGTTCTTGAGCTGCGACTTTTCGTCCTGGCACGACACCACAAGCCCGGTCGGCAAATGAGTTATTCTGACCGCTGAATCGGTCATATTTATATACTGTCCGCCGTGACCCGAGGCTCTGAATGTATCTATTCTTATATCGTTCGGATTTATGTCAACGCTGTCTATTTCATCCGCTTCCGGCATTACCGCAACAGTCGCGGTCGAGGTGTGTATCCTGCCGCCGCTTTCCGTAACGGGCACCCTTTGAACTCTGTGAACGCCGCTTTCGAATTTGAGCCGCTCATATACGCCTTTGCCGCATATCTCGCAAGCAGCCTCCTTCACGCCGCCCATATCCGTAATATTACTGCTCATGACCGACATTTTCCAGCCGCGTCTTTCCGCGTATCTTGCATACATACGCATGAGAACACTTCCGAAAAGCGCCGCCTCGTCTCCTCCGGCACCGGCTCTTATTTCCAATATTACGTTTTTATCGTCATCGGGATTTTTCGGGATAAGATATTGTATTAGCTGATTATACAGCTCGCCCGTCTGCTTTTTGAGGCGCTCATGCTCCGCCCTGAAAAGCTCTCGCATTTCCGGATCGCTTTCCGTTTCGGACATTTCAAGAGCATCCTCGTCCTCGCCGACAAGCTTTCTGTATTCACGGATTTTTTCCGTTATTTCATATAAATCGGAATGTTCCTTTGTATATTTCTGCCACTCGTCCTTTTTTTCCATAACAGCGGGGTCCGAAATAAGCTGTTCAAGCTCCTCGTATCTCTGTTCAATGGCATAAAGTTTCTGCTCAATAGACATTTATCGGCTCCTCTTTAATAAAATGGTTAAACTCTGCACGTAATTACCCTGTCATTTCCCGAATAGTCTTTTATACAAGCAATATCCGAATAACCGTGCGCCTTGAAAATATCCGTCACCGCAAGCCTTTCGTCAAAGCCTATTTCCATAAACAAAATTCCGTCATCACTCAAATGTTTGCGAGCGTTTTTTGCAATTATCCTGTAAAAATCAAGACCGTCACTGCCGCCGTCAAGTGCTGTTCGCGGTTCAAAGAGTCGTACCTTGTCATCGAGCGTATCAATATCATCGCTCGGAATATACGGCGGATTTGAAGCTATTATATCGTAGGTTGCGCACTTTTCAAGCATATCTGAGCAAAAAGCATTCACTCTCTTCAAAACGCCGTTTTGTTGCGCGTTCTTTTTTATAATTTCCACAGCACTAAGGCTTATATCCGTGCAGTCAACATACGCTTTCTCACACGATTTTGCAATGCTTATCCCTATACACCCGCTTCCCGAGCATAAATCGAGCACTCTCGTCACGATGTTTTTTTCGTTTATATACCGAATAACGCTCTCGCACAATATCTCCGTATCGGCGCGCGGTATTAAAACATCGGGTGTTACAATAAAATCGTTGCCCATAAAGCTCCACGTACCCATAACATACTGTATCGGTTCGCCTTTTAGGAGCCTGTCAACAGCGTTTTTTATCGTCTGAACCTCGCAATCGGAAATATCACTTTCCTCGAGCATCGAAACAACGGCGTCTTTGCCCGTCACAAATTCAAACAATATGCGTATTTCCGCCTTTGCTTCGTTTGAAAATTGTGCCAGACGTTTTGTTTCATTCAATATTACTGTTTTCGCATTCATTATTTTCCGTGACGTCGGTATTCCGGCATTCGCATGAAGCATCACAAGCATTCTCGCTTACAGCTTCTTCTTTTGTATCTTCTCTTTGCTCCGTGAGCGCCTTAAGAGATGCTATGCCCACCTCAATCTGTGAATCATCAGGCTCGGCAGTTGTAATTTTCTGGAGCATGAGACCGGGCGACACAAGCGCATGAACGAGCTTGCTCTTTGTTTTGCCCGAGAATCTGATTATTTCATATGATACTCCCGCAACTACGGGCATGAGCAATATTTTAAGCAGTATTCTCACTGCGAGCTTATCCCACGATATTAAAGAAAAAAGGAGTATGCTCACAACCATTACGAAAAACATAAACGATGTCCCGCAACGAGGATGAATTCTCGAACAGCCGCGAACGTTTTCGACAGTGACCTCCATATCTGCCTCGTAGCAGTTAATTGTTTTGTGTTCCGCACCGTGATACTGAAAAACTCTTTTTATATCCTTTTGCTTGCTTACTATGAAAATATACAAAATGAAAACAATGACCTTGATAATACCCTCGCAAAGGCTCAATAGAATGTTCACATCGGTAAAGCGTCTGAGCAGGCCCGTAATAAGCGTCGGAATAAAAGTAAACAAAACAAGTGCAAGTGCAAGACCGAGAATAACCGAAATGGTTATAACGACGGTTTCAAGCTTTATTTTCAATTTTTCAGACAAAAAGCGTTCAAACTTTGACGGTTCATATTCCTCGGCCGCGTCTCCCCCGACAACTTCAGCCGAATCCATAAGCGTCTTTGTGCCCACGACAAGTGACTCGATAAACGATACGACGCCCCTTATCAAAGGCAGTGAAAAGAATTTATTTTTCTTTGCCATTGATACGGCATTCTTTTTTATAACATTGATTTCTCCGTTTTCAAGTCTGTTTGCGACGGCAACGTTGCCGTTTGAGCCGTCTCTGAGCATTACGCCCTCTATTACAGCCTGTCCGCCTATATTTTTTTGAGGCATTCAAAATCACCTTCCTTTTTTCGAAAACATATATGTCAAGCCGCAACATACGGCGCAAAATGTCCTTTTGAAAAAAACGCAGATTAAGGTAACAAAACCCCAACCTGCGCCCAATTCCTCTATATTCAAAAATATTACTTGATTCCGTAACGCTTCTTGAATTTATCTACACGACCGCCCGTATCAATGAGCTTCTGCTTACCCGTGAAGAACGGATGGCACTTCGAGCATATATCGACACCCATTTCGGATTTTGTAGACATAGTTTCAAATGTATTACCGCATGCGCACTTAACAACGCATTTTGTGTATACCGGATGAATTCCTTCCTTCATGCTTTATCTCCTCTTTTCCTTTACATAATGACCTTATCTCACGTTAGTGTATTATACCACAACATCGCATTTATTTCAACGCCATTTTAAAATTGTTAACAAATAATACACATTATCAATAATTTTTGTTAATACGGTTAGTATAAATCTTTATCTCGTGAGCTTCTTTGAGAGCCGTAAGCTCTTCTTCCCACTTGTCGCTTCTGAGGTCTTCTTCAAGCTTATCCTTTATAGCGGTATAAATATCGTTACCAACCTCGTATTCATGAATAACGGATTCGAATCTGCCGTAGCACTTACCTATTACATAAACGCCCTTTTGTGCATCGAGCACGCCTGTAACATCGCCCTCTGCCGCAGCAAGAAGCTTTGTATCGAGTGTTCCGGCAAAGCCTGTTGAGCCAACCGACTTATAAAGCTTCAATACCTCGCTCGGTTCCTTAATTGAATCCTCGGCAGCTCCGCAGTTTTCAACAAGGAATTCGTTTGCTTCCTTCATTATATCTTCAAAGGATGCGCCGTTCTTTATTCTTGCAAGGTAAGCCGCCGCACGCTTATATGAAGTATCCTTTATATAAGCCTCTGCCTCGTCTTCCTTTTCCTCTTCTATGAGCTTGTCATACTCCTTCTGTTCCTCGGTAGTAAGCATAACCTTTATATATTTATAGCTTACGCCGCTCGGTTCATAAAGCAGAACGTCTGCGTCAAGGTTGGGCTTAAGCTTCTGAGCGTCGAGCTGTTCGTTGTAATAGTTGAGAATATCCTCGTCCGTTGCAACAAGGTCAGACATGATGTACTTCTTGAATCTCTCAAGTCTGTACTCCTGTGCAAGCTCGTCAATATACTCATCCTCTGTCATGCCGCGCTTTTCCAAAAGGTCAAGGTAATAATCTCTTGCTTCCTGAACGAAGTCTCTTTCTTCCTTGTCCTCATCCTCCGATGTGTCCTCGGAATCCTCATTGTCCTCATCGTCCTCTGCTTTTTCAGCATCGCTCTTATACTGATCTGCCAGCTTTTGAATATCCTCTTCAAAATCTTCTCTTGCCTTTTCGCGATCCTCGTCATTTATCTCGAAATTAATCTTGTCCATCTCAATTTCGCAAATCTTATTTTCAACAAGAGTATTGATACAGGTTTGTCTTATGCTGTCCATCTGATCTTTATCAGCAGTTATATCGTATCCGTATGCTGCCCAGAATGCGATATAATAGTTAACCATATCGATAAAGTCACCCTTTTTAACTTCATACTTATTGTCAATAAGTGCAACGGTTATGTTTCTGTTCTTTTCGGTATTCACCTGAACAATACAGCCGGCGCATGAGAACAGCATACACGCCGCAACAAATGAGATAAGCAATTTCTTAATTCGTTTCATTTGCAAGCTTCCTTTCAGCTTAAATTATTTTACAGCGCCCACTTTTGAGGCGCACTTACAGATTATTATTAATATTATAATCCATTTTCAATTTTTTTGCAATACATTTATTGCATTGCAAGCGTATTTTCAGCAATATTTCATATTTTAGACAGCTTTGTGACGTCATTTGCCTCAAATATCATCATGCTGAAGCTTATTTTGATACTCTTTTTCATCTCTCAAGGCATGAGCTTGCCCGAAGCGGCGAATACAAAAGCTCTTATTTTGCTCCGTTTTATGTATGTTCCCCATAAATTCGTCATTGACCGGATGTGAACGAAATGTGAAGCGTGCATATGTGTTTTTGACGGAAATATCATAAAAAAATCACTTGTAAAACATTGGGTTGTATGTTATAATACAGTTATGGAAAAATATTTAACTGTATATTGTTATTTTTTCATAAATAAAAGAAAGAATAAGTAACATGAATTCACATACCAAGCGTACCGACAGAATCGGCATAATGATCAAAATGCTTACCGATAACCCTTGCAAAATGCTGTCTTTGTCATCGTTTTCCGACTTATTTTCGGTTGCAAAGTCGTCCGTAAGCGAAGATATAGTTCACATAAAGTCGCTTTTCAAAGAATATAATATTGGAGATATAGATACGGTAGTCGGTGCGGGCGGCGGAGTAAGATTCATTCCGTCGGGCAACAAAGCTGCCGACAAAAGCTTCCTTGACAGCCTTTGCGTTGAGCTTTCAAAGGAATCACGACTCATGACGGGAGGCTTTCTTTACTATTCCGATCTTCTCTTCATGCCCGATGTTGCAAAAAGGCTCGGGTATATGCTTGCCGGGAATTTCATGTCGCGCCAGCCGGATGCCGTTTTGACTATGGAAACAATGGGTATACCCATAGCTTTAATGACGGCGCAGGCACTCGGATGCCCTCTTGTGACGGCAAGAAAACAGCCTAAGCTCACCGAAGGGCCTATCATCACAATTTCGTACACATCCGAGTCGGGCAAAAAGCTTGAAAGTATGTCGATAGTCAAGCATTCCATCAAAAAAGGGCAAAAGGTTGTTATAATCGACGACTTCATGCGCAGCGGCGGTACGATAAAAGGTATGCTCCGCCTGCTGGAGGAAATGGAAGCCGTACACACGGGCACCGGAGTGCTTATTTCATCGGCTGTTCCCGAGCGCAAAGTAATTACAGACTATGTTTCGCTGCTCACTCTGGACGGAGTTGACGAGCAGACAAAAAAAATTCATATCCGTACAACGGAGTAAAAAACAAAATCACATTTTAACGAAAGGTAACAAAGAAATGAAAATCACAGACGTTCGCATCAGAAAAATTGAAAGTCAAAGTGCAGTAAGAGCAATCGCTTCGATAACGATCGATAATTGCTTTGTTGTAAAAGAGCTTAAGGTAATCGAAGGCTCAAACGGTATGTTCGTTGCAATGCCGAGAAGAAGCACGCCTAACGGCGATATGGTAGACGTGGCACATCCTCTTGACAGCGAAACACGCGCAATGATTGAAGAAATCGTTCTCAAGGCTTATAACGAGGCCGAATAATTATAAATCAAACCGTGTTCACATTATGCCGGATGCGGCGACGTTTGCCGACAAAAATGCCCGGTTTAATGTGAACATTTTCTTATTCAAATACAAAAACGGAGTTTTGCAATGCTTTTAATAATCGGATTGGGAAACCCCGGGGAAAAATACCGTTATACGCGTCACAACGCCGGTTTTCTGACAGTTCAGAGGCTTGCAGACAAATACAGCATCGAGCTGAAAAAGATCGGATGCAAGGCGGTATACGGCAAAGGTAAAATATGCGGCGAGGACGTCATACTCGCACTGCCGCAGACCTATATGAACGAATCCGGCATAAGCGTAAAACAGCTTATGTCGTATTTTCGCGTCCCCGTGGAAGATTTACTTGTAATTTACGACGATATGGACATAGACACAGGTTCTCTGCGCATAAGATTAAACGGGAGCGCCGGTTCTCACAACGGAATGAAATCCGTCATATACCAAATAGAAAGCGACTCGTTTAAGCGCATAAGAATAGGCATAAGCAAGCCTGCGCATGCAAATATAATAGATTATGTTCTCGGAGAATTTTCCAGTGCCGAGCTGCCGCTTATTAACGAAGCAATCGACAACGCCGTTGACGCTGTGGCTCTTATTGTCACGCACGGCGCCGAATTTGCAATGAACAAATTCAATCAGAAGAAAAAGAACTGAAAACATAACTACACATCAAGGAAAGAGGAACATTATGAGCTCGTCACAGCTGATAAGCAATCTGCAAAACGGAATAAACACTGCTGTCAGCACATCATGTGCAACATCTGTATACTATCTGCTCAGCACGTCTTTTGAAGAGCTTGGCAGTCCTTTATTTATAATAACAAAAAATGATTCCGAGGCGCGCCGTATATCGGACGAACTCGGAGCATTTTTTTCGGGAAACGTTTTGTGGTATCCCAAGCATCAGCTTACGTTTCACGACCTCGAAGCCGAAAGCTCCGACATACGCGCATACAGGCTGAAAGCAATAAACGCAATTCTTCACGACTCAAACACAGTCATAGTAACAACTCCCGAAGGACTCATGACGCCGCTTTCCGATATTGCCTGCATAAAAGAATCGGTTCTCAAAGTGGGCGATATACTCGAAACGGATAAATTCGCATTGCTTGCCACATCAATAGGCTACGAAAACGTCACAATTGTTGACGGCAAAGGTCAGCTCAGCATAAGAGGCGGCATAATAGACATATTTCCGCCTTATTTGGATGAGCCTGTGCGCATTGAGCTTTTTGATAACGAAATCGATTCCTTAAGAACGTTCGACGTAATATCTCAGCGTTCGCTCGAAAAAATAAAAGAAGTGCGCATAATGCCCGCAAGCGAATATATTCTGCCGCAAAACAAAGCCGATGCAATATGCCGCAGTATAACAGACGATATGAATTCATGCCTTAAGGGGCTTTCCGATTCCGCAAAAGGTAAGCTCAAAGCAAAGGTTGCAAATATTACGGAGCGCATTGCAAACGGAGTGCATTCCGGTTTTTATAAAAATTACGCGCCGTACATTTCCGAAAAGCGCGTTACCGTTGCCCACTATTGCAGCAACGCAAAATTTGTGTTCATAGAACCCGACCTCGTTCTTTCGGACTACGAGCTTTTTGTAAAAGGCTGTCATCAGCGCTTTGCCGATATGCTCGAGGGCGGCGAGGTTCTCCCCGGGCAGATAAAGCTTATCCCCGAAACGGAAGATGTATTAAATGTTATTAATTCACATACATGGCTTTGCGTAAAGGAATTTCAATCAACGTACAAATACCTTGAACCGCGCGATATTATCAAAATCGATTCCAAGCCCGCAAGGCAGTATTCAGGCAATTTTGACGACCTGCTCACCGATATTATAGAACAACGCAAAAATTCCGCAAACGTATTCATGTTTACGGGAAACGAAAAGCGTGCGCTTTTATTGAAGCAGTATTTCGCCGACAACGGAATCTCGCCCGTCATAATATCAAACATAAGTGATGCCGCATCAAAGCATTCTGCTTCAGACAACAATTCACCTCTTTTTATTGTCAAGGATCACCTTTCCGAGGGGTGCATATTTGAAAACGTTTTTATTGCCGGAGACAGTGAAATATTCGGTACTGCCAAAAAGGTCTCTCACGCAAAGCGCGCTACAAAACCGATAAAATCGTTTACAGAGCTTACAATCGGTTCTTATGTTGTTCACGAAACACACGGCATTGCAAGATTCCTCGGCATACAGGCAAACGAGATCAGCGGCAAAAAGCAGGATTATCTCGTTCTTGAATACGCAGGCGGAGACAAAATTTACGTTCCCGTCGACAGGCTTGATTTTATTCAGCCGTATATTTCAACCGACGGCGATATTCCCGCGCTCTCACGTCTCGGCGGCAAGGAATGGGGCGCGGCAAAGGAAAAAGCATCCGCTTCAATCAAAAAGCTCGCTTATGACCTCGTGGAGCTTTATGCGCGCCGTGAGGTGTATAAAGGCTTCAAATATTCTCCCGATACCATTTGGCAAAAGGAGCTTGAAGACAGCTTCATGTACGAAGAAACAGAGGATCAGCTTCGTGCAATAGATGAGATCAAGCACGATATGGAGGATTACAAGATAATGGACAGACTGCTGTGCGGAGACGTGGGCTTCGGCAAAACGGAAGTAGCTGTCCGCGCGGCTTTCAAAGCCGTAATGGATTCAAAGCAGGTTGCCGTTCTTGCACCGACGACAATACTCGCTCAGCAGCATTTTCAGACCTTTTCGGAAAGATACGCAAACTTCCCCGTCAGGGTCGATGTTGTGTCGCGCTTCCGCTCCCCCGCCGAGCAGAAAAAGACGCTAAAAGCACTCGAAGCCGGAGAAATAGATGTTCTCATAGGTACTCACCGCATTTTGAGCAACGATGTGCATTTTAAGGATCTCGGTCTGCTCATAGTGGATGAAGAACAGCGCTTCGGTGTAAATCACAAGGAAAAAATCAAAAATATAAAGAAGAATGTTGACGTTCTGACTCTGTCCGCAACGCCTATCCCACGAACGCTCCATATGTCGCTCGTCGGAATAAGGGATATAAGCGTAATAGATACGCCGCCACGTGACAGATTCCCCATACAGACGTATGTCATTGAGGATAACGATGATATAGTGCGCGACGCTATCCTGCGCGAGCTTGACCGCGGAGGCCAGGTTTTCTTCTTGTACAATAACGTAAGCAATATAGATAGATTCAAAATAAAGCTTTCAAACCTCGTTCCCGAAGCAAAAATTGCAATAGCTCACGGGCAAATGTCCGAATCACAGCTCGAAAGAGTCATGATGAGCTACCTTAACCACGAGTCCGATATTCTTCTCTGCTCTACAATAATTGAGAGCGGTATTGATATTCCAAACGCAAATACGCTTTTTGTTTATGACGCCGATAAGCTCGGACTCTCACAGCTTTACCAAATAAGAGGCAGAATAGGCAGGTCAACACGCACTGCATATGCGTATCTCATGTACCGCGAGGATAAGGTTCTTTCCGATGTAGCCGCAAAAAGACTTAAGGCAATAAAGGACTTCACCGAGCTCGGCTCGGGCTTCAGAATTGCCATGCGCGACCTTGAAATAAGAGGCGCAGGCAATGTTATAGGCTCTGAACAAAGCGGGCATATGACTAATATCGGCTATGACCTCTATTGTAAAATGCTCTCCGATGAGATTGCAAGGCTCCAGGGTAAAACGTCTGATGACCCCATTGAAGTCACAATCTCCGTGGCAGATGAGGCATATATTCCAAATGATTATATAGCTGAGGAAGACGTCCGACTTGAAATGTATAAAAAGATTTCTCTCATTGCTTCAAAAGAGGATAAGTATAACGTCGAAGAGGAAATAGAGGATAGATACTCAAATATGCCGTATCAGATTTATAACCTCACAAATATCGCTTACTTGCGCGCAATTTGCAGACAGGCAAAAATAGTTCGCGTTAAACAGAAAAATGATAAGTATGAGATAACTTTCCTTAAAGAAGGCTTTAACCCCGCTTCTTTCGGTAAAATCTCACCTGCACATAACGTTAAGCTTGACCTCGACCTTAAGGGCGAACCTAAACTTATGCTCTCCCTTAAAGACGTAACCCCAACTCAAAGACTCTCCGAACTCGTTTCCGTGTTCGAAGAACTGTTCCCTATGTGATTTCTTTTTTCGTGAGGCTCTGCCTCACACTCCGCAAGCCCATTCTCGGGGCTGCCGCCCCGTACCCCGCCAAGCCTTTGAAAAGGCTTGACCGAAACTT
>CAMEIT010000057.1 GCA_945918795.1 uncultured Clostridia bacterium
CATATTTGAATAAATTGAGGGAAATATGTCGGATTTAATAACAGAAGTAAAAAGAAGACGCACTTTTGCCATCATCTCACACCCTGATGCAGGCAAAACAACAATGACAGAAAAATTACTGCTTTACGGAGGCGCCATAAGAATGGCAGGCACTGTAAAAGCTCGCAGAGCGGCAGCTCATGCAACGTCTGACTGGATGGAAATTGAAAAGCAAAGAGGAATTTCCGTAACATCAAGCGTTATGCAGTTTGAATATGACGGTCACTGCATTAATATTCTCGATACACCGGGACACCAGGATTTTTCAGAGGACACATACAGAACTCTCATGGCAGCCGACAGCGCGGTAATGCTTATAGACGGTGCCAAGGGCGTTGAGCCTCAGACCATAAAGCTGTTTCACGTATGTCGTATGCGGCATATTCCCATATTTACATTTATAAACAAAATGGACAGAGCCGCAAAAAATCCGATTGATTTGATGAATGAAATCGAAACCGTTCTCGGAATACGTTCATATCCTATGAATTGGCCTATCGGTACCGACGGCGACTTCAAAGGAATATACAAACGTCACGAATCTCAAATAGAGCTTTATGAAGGCGGCAATCACGGTCAGACAATGGTTCAGTCATCAACAGGCGACGTTTATGACAAGAGCTTCGGCGAGACAATAGGTGAATCGTATTACAAGAGGCTTCTTGATGAAATCGAACTGCTCGATATGGCAGGCGACGAATTTGATATGGAGCTTGTAAACAAGGGTGAGTTGACTCCTATTTATTTCGGCAGTGCAATGAACAATTTCGGTGTGGAAACGTTCCTTCATTCATTTCTTGAGCTTGCGCCGTATCCGTCACCAAAGCAATCCAAAAACGGTCTTGTTGACCCTATGGACAACAATTTCTCCGGATTTGTTTTCAAAATACAGGCAAATATGGACCCTGCTCACCGCGACAGAGTTGCGTTTGTTCGTATATGTTCAGGTCAATTTGAGAAAGGCATGAGCGTATATCATGTTCAGGAGGGCAAAAAAATAAAGCTCGCACAGCCGCAACAGTTCATGGCTCAGGACAGAACAATAATGGAAAAAGGATATGCGGGAGATATAATCGGCTTGTTTGACCCGGGCATTTTCAGTATAGGTGATACACTGAGCGAAAACGACATGAACGTCGTATACGAAGGTATTCCCTCGTTTTCTCCGGAAATATTCGCAAGAGTACACGTTTCCAACTCAATGAAGCGCAAGCAATTCCAAAAAGGCATGGCACAGCTGGCACAGGAAGGCGCAATACAGATTTTTAAGGAAATAAATATAGGTATTGAAGAATACGTTGTTGGTGCTGTCGGCGTTCTCCAGCTTGAAGTGCTTGAATACAGACTCAAAAACGAATACGGCGTTGAACCTACCGTAAACAGAATGCCTTACAGATTTGCAAGGTGGATAACAAGCAAGATTGACGACCCGGATGAGCTTAAGCTTACGAGCACAACAAAAACAGTTCATGACAGCGACGACAGATATGTTCTCCTTTTCGAGAATCAATGGTCAATCGACTGGGCATTGGAAAATAACAAGGGCCTTGAGCTTATCGATCATATGTAAAATAACAAGAGCAGTATCTCGAAAATGTGTACTGCTCTTATTTTTAATCTTATTTACAATAAAAAATAATTTGTTTCAAAGCTGTTGAATTATATATGATTTTGTGATATACTTTTTCTCGTCACAAACGTTACGAGGAGGATTTTTATGCACGTTGGAATCATATGTGCCTGCAATGATGAATTGATGCCTTTTCTTGAGTCAATGCAGAATTACGAAACAAAAGAGAAATCAAAGCTTAAATTTTACTGCGGAAATATAAACGGAGTAAGCACATTTGCCTCATTGTCTGGCATAGGCAAAGTAAATGCAGCCATTGCGGCACAAATTCTGATTGACACATTCAAAGTCGATATAGTAATCAATTCAGGTACGGCAGGCGGAATGGATCCCGACTTGAAAATACTCGATACAGTTATTTCAACAGAAGCTGTGTACCACGATATTACGCCCGACGTGTTTGTAAGCTTGAATCCGTGGATGAAAAGCGAATATTTCCCTGCGGACCCAAAATTGATCAAAGCGTCGGAAAATGCCGTAAAGAAATTGAATCCGCCGCACAAGGTATATTGGGGCACAATGGCAACGGGTGATAAATTTATCGAAACAGACGGCAGGCAGGCAATAATAAACAAATACGTGCCTTTAAGCGTCGATATGGAAACTGCCGGCATTGCCCATACTTGCCTATTATCCGAGGTGCCGTTTATTTCCGTAAGATGTATTACGGATACAGCCGAGCACAGCGGAACAGGCACATTTGAGGAAAATTGCAGGGCCGCTTCTGTTATCGCAAGAGACATAACAGTGGCTTTAATAGAGGAATTAACACAAATAACCGAATAATTCAAAAAGCATCCGTATTAAAGTGCGGATGCTTTATTTTATAATATATTTTCAAGCGATATTTCTTCCGTATCGAGAAGCTCATCCATATAAAATTTAAGATTTTCGGCATAATTTTTCACGTGGGATAATTCTTTTGCTTCTATCATGGAATTAAGCTCTATCAATGCAAAATCAACATTATCAATATCAGCGTGGTTAAGCAGAATAAAAAGAACGCTTCTGAAATTCAGCCATTTTGAATTTATTTCATCGAAAATCGGAATTATTTTATTCCAATCCTCATTATCAACCTCTTCAATAAGCTCATCGCACAGCTCGAGCATATCGTCAATATTCTTTTTCATTGTAACATCAACTGCTATTATTCCCGCAAGCATCACACAAAAAAGGCATATTGCAATTATAAGATTTTTCATTGTCACTTGTTCCCCTTGAATATTACCTGTATCTCTCCGCTTGAATCAATATAACAGAATATAACGTCGTCAAGCTTTCTTCCCATATCGTTTATTTTTTTTTGTATTTTTCTCTCTGTCTCGTCAGTAAACTGAATATAATTCGGCAGGAATTTTCCGTTCATAACAAGCGGATATGAAAATCTGTCGCTTGACACCTCGGCATTAATATCGGATTTTTGAACACCTTGAAATTCAGGCTTCTGAAAAAAGCTTATGCTGCCGTTTGTCTCGAGAACGGCAAAATCTATATCGCCTAAATCCGATATTCCCTGCCCGTGCATTGCCTCAACAATATCACTGAAATTTATCATGCAGTGCTGAAGCGTTGTATGATTTATTTTGCCGTGCGCGATTATAACGGACGGCGTTCCGTTCAGCCAATTCCTGAAGCGCTTATTTCTGAATATTATATACGAAAAAACGACCTGCGCAAACAAAAGCACTACCAACGGAATTATTCCGCGCAGAAGCGGTATTTTCTCGTCCTGCATGGGCATAGCCGCCAAATCCGCAATTATTATCGTTATTACCATTTCAAAAGGCTGGAGCTGTCCTATCTGCCTTTTCCCCATAAGGCGCATGACGGCAATTACCGCAATATAAATAATGAATGTCCTTACCAATAGATTTATCATAACAATTTCCTTTTTGCATTTCTTTGCGTTACATTGCTATTATCTGTAAAATCCCACCCTTTATTCAAAAACAAAAATCGCCGTATATAAAAAATACCCGTATTGAATACAGGTATTTCAATTCTCAAATTTAAACGGACAAAATCTCTCTCAATCGATTCTGAATACTTTGCGCTTTGACATAAGCCTGAACACATAGTATGCCGCAATTACGCTTATAATATCTTTAATTAAATACGGGGCACTGACCTTCAGGAATGCCGCAATAAACGGTTCGCCGCTTATGAAATAGAACTGTACCGTGCCCAAAGCATGACAAACGAACAATCCTGCCAAGCCCATAAGCAATGCCGGTATCTGCTTCATTTTTGACGATAAGCCGCATAAAAATGCCATAGGCAAAAATCCGAAAATAAATCCGCCCGTAACTCCGAACAGCACTCCTGCGCCGCCCTTAAGTCCCGAAAATACGGGAACGCCCACCGCTCCGAGCAGAATATATGTAACAACAGCCGCAGAACCGTACTTATACGAAAGCATATATCCCGTAAGTGCAACGGCAAACGTCTGAAGCGTTATCGGCACTCCCGACGGCAACGGAATGGCAATCTGCGACAAAACAGAAATTACTGCCGTCATCAGCCCGACAAACGTCATTTTCTTGGTAATGTTCTTTTTCATGTGTCTCACCTCTTGATTTTTATGCTGACTTCACCCGATGAAAGTGTTTCAGTCGATTTATCCTCATACTCTACAACAAGTCCGCAATCATCACTTATATTCTTTGCCACAGCCGGCATTGTCTTGTTCGGTTTTATTACATTTATGTCGTGACCTATTATAAATGATCTTCTGCGGTATTCGTCTACGAAGGTTTTTTCCTCAATATGCTGATAATACTCCGCAAAACGGTTCAGTATCTCTGCCGCAATACGGCTTCTTGCATCCTCATTGCCTGCCTTTTCATAAAAAACAGCATCGGCAATATCTTCAATCTCCTTCGGAAATCCGCCCTCCGGTCTGAAAACATTTACCCCTATGCCGAGAATTGCATAGTCGAAAAAGCCTGTTTCCATGTTCACTACACCCTGCGTCAGAATGCCGCATATCTTTTTCATGTCGCAGTAAATGTCATTTACCCACTTTATTTGAGCTTTGCGCCCCGAAACAGACTCTATCGCCTCAGCTGTGGCAACTGCAGCCGCCGCAGTAATAAATACGGCTTTTGCCGCAGGCAAAGTCGGCTTGAGTACGATGCTCATGTATAATCCCGTTCCGCTCGGAGAACAAAAATGCCGCCCGAGTCTCCCCTTGCCTGCTTTCTGCTCCTCTGCAATAATGACAGTCCACTCTTTCGCGCCTTTTTCCGCCGCTTCCTTTGCTGTGTCGTTCGTGGAGTCAAGCGTTTTGTATACGTTTATGTCGTAGTCCGTTCTGCCTGCGTATTTTTCAATGCTTTGCCTTGATAGTATCCCCGAATTTGAATTCATGCAGTAACCTTTGTTCGTTACCGCACTTATGTCGTATCCGTCTTTCTTTAACTCGTTGACGGCTTTCCATATCGCATTCCTGCTGACATATAGCTTTTTCGCCATTGATTCGCCTGATAAATATGTGTTCGGATTGTTCTCGAATATCTCAAGTACACTTTGCTTTATTTCCATGCTCGTTTACCTTGTCCACTCTGCTTTCCTTTGTTTTCACGGTGACATTTTACCATATGTTCGCCCTATTGTCAACCGTATTTCTAAAATTGGTGACAATATTCATCCGGGGCTGCCGCCCCCGTACCCCTACAAGCCTTTGAAAAGGCTTGATGAGAAACTTTAAAAAACTTTGTATAAGGCAATCAGCCTCGCCGGTGGTCGTCGAGTCAGATTGCCATTTGCTTTGCGTTTCTATTTAACGAGTTTTCGTGGGGCTTTGCCCCACACCCTACAAGCCTTTGAAAAGGCTTGAGCGAAACTTTAAAATGCTTTGCAGCTGGCAATCGGCCTCGCCGGTGGTCGTCGAGTCAGATTGCCATTTATTTTGCGATTCTATTTAAGTTAAATGCTCCGTATGATTGCATTTTGCCGTAAAAGCCTTAAAAAGAAACGTAAAATAAATGCTCATCTTGCCGCCATACTCTCGGCGGGAAGATGAGCGAGCTGCAAAGCAGTTTAAGTTTTCGGGCATGCGTAATAATCTCGAAGAGATTATTACTTGCTTCTTTCAAAAGCGTCCAATGAAGTTAATAATTACATCGCACAAAAACAGAATATTGGATTCATCGAAAATGACGTCACGAGAGGTATGTATTCTGTCGAGGTAATAACCGATGAAGAATTTCTTTTTAAGTGCGGCAACGCCTATACTGAGAGGAAAAACCTTCTGGTCAGACGGGTAGAACGCTGTCGAATTGCTTTCAACGAGCACAGTTTTGGCATCTGTCGGCGGCACGGCATCGCGAAGTGTTTGTTCATAGATTTCCTTTGCCTTTTTACTCAAAACGAACATGATATTATTGCCGTCGGAAACGCAATCAAAATTAATGATAAGCTTGTTTGCAATTATCTCTTTATGCTTCTTTTTGAAGAAGGATGAACCGACAAGTCCCGCCTCTTCATTATCGAAGAAAACAAACGCATAATTTTGCATCTGTTCGTTGTCGAGTCTATCCATAAGCTCGCAAAGCTGAATAACGCCCGATGTATTATCATTTGCCGTATGTTTGTTTGCTTTGCCGAACAGCATAAGCAAAAACATTACAATCAAAGTACCGAATAATGCAAAGTACGATACCCAAAAGCTGTGCGTTATCATTTCCGCAATACTTGACAATATCACGCACGGTATAAGCATTGCAAGCCCGAGCAAAAAGCCGTAAAGGAAAGAAAAAAGCATATTCTTAGGCGTAACAAAATTAGGTACCGGCAATACGGCGCACGTATCATAATGAGCCGTCAGTATAGCCTTTGCCGAAGCAATATCTCCTATTATGATATTGCGACTGTGCATCAATCCGCCTTCTTCTACGTACGCATTCGGGTAATGCTGTTTTATATATTCAATAAAAGCAGTCTTTTGCTTGTACGTTTTGCGTACCTGGTATGTATGTAAAATCTCTTTTGATATTTGCGTCATTGTATTGCCGTCCTCGTGTCAGATTAACCTTTGAAAGCTTGAGTCATCTCGTTGAGAATATCAGCGGCAGGCGTTGACAATGTTCCGATCGGAATAGGAATAAGAATGCAGTTTCCGTTAACGTAGCTGCTCTTCTCCATATCCTGAATAAAGCCCTTGAGAGTTGCGCTGTTTTCAATCTTTTCATTCAATGCCTTTTCAAGCTCATCGTTGCTTTTAAATTCGAGAACAACCGCAAAGCTCGAAACATCTGCAAGCGCACCCTCATATTTCTTTGAGAAAATATGTACCGTGCAATCGAGCTGCATTGAGTCTACCGCCGCAGTAACAGTCTTTGTTTCCGTGCTTTCGCCCGAAGCGACTTCATAGCCTGCTTTTTTCATTCTGCTTTCGATTCCGCTGTACGCAGAGCACGCACAAAGCATGAAAGTCATGGCAAGAACTACCGTTAAAACCGAAATTCTTTTCAGATTCTTCATTTTAATTCTCCTTGTAAAATAATAATATTCAATTTAAGCATTCACAAACAAAACGCTTAAAAATTGCCGTTATCAGCCGAAAATATTCGGCTTTTTATTGAAGCAATGACTCCATTTCGTCTATAAGCGAATCAAACAGTCCCAAAGCGCTGTTTATCGGTTCCGGAGACGCCATGTCAACGCCTGCAATTTTAAGAAGCGATATCGGGTCCTTGCTGTTTCCGCCGGACAAAAATCTTATATAGTCCTCAACTGCGTTTTTGCCCTCTTTTGTTATTCTGTCAGCGATTGCAACTGCCGCCGCAAATCCCGTTGCATATTGGAATACATAAAAATTATAGAAGAAATGCGGTATTCTTGCCCATTCAAGCTTTATCTTGTCATCAACAACAATGCCGTCGCCGTAATAAAGCTTGTTTAAGTCGTAATAACGTGCATTCAAAGCGTCGGCTGTCAAGCTTTCGTCGTTACTGCACATACGGTTCATATCAAGCTCAAATTCGGCAAACATCGTCTGTCTGTACAGAGTTGTTCTGAACTGCTCAAGGAAATAATTTATGAGATATGCTCTTTCCTTTTTGTCTGTTGTCTTGTTAAGCAGATGCTTCATAAGCAAAACCTCATTGCACGTTGAAGCAACCTCAGCTACGAAAATTACGTAATCGGAATAAACTACCGGTTGATTTTTAATCGAGAAATACGAATGCAAAGCGTGTCCCATTTCATGAGCGAGCGTAAACTGTGAATCGATGTTGTTCTTATGATTGAGAAGAACGTACGGATGCGGTCTGCCGCCTGCAGAATAAGCTCCGCCGCGTTTGCCTTCATTTTCGTAAACATCTATCCAGCGGTTATTAAAGCCCTCCTTGAGCATTGAAACATACTCATCGCCGAGTATTCCGAGCGCTTCGAGAACGTTTTCTTTTGCTTCCTCAAACGAAATTTCCTTGTTCATTTCGCTTACTATCGGGCAATAAATATCATACATATGAAGCTCGTCAACGCCCATAAGCTTTTTGCGCAAATTGATATACTTGTACATTTTGTCCATATTGGCATGAACAGTGTCGATGAGATTGTAATATACCTCGCACGGAACCTCGGTTCTTGAAAGCGACGCCTCGATCGTTGAAGGATAGCGTCTTATATCGGAATAGAATTTGAGCTGCTTCATTTGTCCGTCAAGAGTTGCGGCAATGGTATTCTTGAAGTCATCGAAAACGCCGTAAAACGCTTCAAAAGCATTTTTGCGCAGTTCTCTGTCGTGGCTGTGAAGTATGTTTACATACGTTCCCTGGGTGAGGACATATTCCTTGCCGTTGCTGTCCTTAACGCTCGGGAATTTAATATCCGCATTTGTGAAAACGGAATTAATGTTTTCGGACGATTCCGCAATCTGTGAGCTTGCGGCAAGTATTTTTTCTTCGTTTTCGGACAATATATGTTCTTTCATGCGTCTTTCTTTATCAATGGCGCGTCTGTAAAGCTCAAGCTCGGGAAGCTCCTTATAGAAGGATTCCAACAAATCATCGTCAAGAGAAATGATTTCAGGTGACAAAAATGCACTTGCACTTGACACTGCCGTAAACAGCGTCATTACTTTTCCGCGCATATCAATGTAGTAGCTGTTCGCCTGATCCTCATCATTCCTGCGGAAAGCATAATTTGCGAGAGCTTCAAGCCTTACGGATACTTCATCCGAGAGCTTCATAAAATTATACAGCTGCTCGGCACTTTCGGAAAGCTTGCCCTTGAACGCTTCTATATTCGGTATGAGTGCCGCACAGGCTTTCAGTTCATCAAACCATTTTTCATTGCTTTCAAATATGTCTTCAAGTGCCCATGTGTCTTCCATTTTTTGTTCGGAACGCTTGATTATTCTTTCTGTCTCCATTTACCAAATCTCCTTTGAAACAAATATAATAATAAAAATATTATGCATTAGTATTCAAATCATGTATACTAATTCACAAAAATGCTATATAAATTTTTCTCAAGTCATATTTAACTATGCAAAAAATGTATTAATTATGTAATTCTCCACCATAATAAGATTCTGTATGCCAGTAAACGCCTTTATTTGTAATAATCTGACTTGTTCCATCAGTAAATATTACTTTTATTGTTTGAGGTTGAACTGCAGCAGTTGCAGAATTATAAACAACTGCATCCCAATATCCAGTTTTACTTTCTTGAGCATTTATAGGTCCTGTGCATTTCAAATTTGCTTCGAATGTTTTTTTTATTGAACAATATGACGGATAACCCATTCTATCATAATATTTGACTTCAAAATACACATAAGCAATTTGTTTATCTGAATTATTAATATAATTTATTCTCGTATCAACACCTCCAACGCTATTTATTTCCAAAATTATCCCGTCTATTATTATTGCTGGTTTGGAAACAACCAATATCATATGATTACCTTTTTCAACTTTCCCTTGCAAACTTTGATTTACAACAATTTCTTTTGCATTGTTACAATATGTCCTTAAGCTATTATATGTATATTTCACAGTAACATCAATATCAATTTTCTCGAGTTGTGTTATAGCCGCGTCATATTCCAGGCCAGTAATATCTGGAATTTCTACAGTTTCTATATCATCAAATGTTTCCATATATGTAATATCTGGTGTTGTATTATTATTAGATGAACTATTAACTATAGCTACAATAAAAACCACCCAAATAAAAGCAATAATAATAACTACCATTGGTACAATATGTTTTTTCCTTTTACTGGATTGTACAGCAACAGTATAAGTATTTTCACTTTTTTGTATAATTGGTTCAGATTTTTCTTGATAATTGTTTACCAGTTCTAATTCAATTTTTCCTGACCACATATTAAGCTTTGAATTAATTATTGTTAAATATTGACCTTCTTGTATGTTAATCTGGATTGTTTTCTCTGTTTTGCCCATCCAAATAAATGATAATGTATGTTGCCCAATACATGTTGGAATATTTAATTCAGAACGACTTTCAAGTTTGCCAACCTGAAAACCATCTAATTCAACCTTATATACTCTCAACGAGCCATTAGCTGAATGGCGCACAATCTTAATTAAGTATTGTTCCATATAATTAATTCTCCAGTTATTTTTTATTTAATTATAGCACATTCACCCCGCTTTTACAAGTTTATTAAACACAACTTTGCATATATCCTTAAAAATTACGTATATAGGTATCGCAAAAATGAATCCCGCAAAGCCGAAAAGTCTGCCCGATATCCACAAAGCCGCAATAACCGTCACAGGATTAATATCAAAGTGCGAGCCCATAAGGTACGGACTCAAAAAATTTCCTTCAAGCTGCTGGACGGCAACAACTGTCACAATGGTCCATAATAGCTTGTCGGGAGCCGAAATAAGAACCAAAACGCACGCGGGAATAGCTCCTATTATGGGTCCGAAATACGGAATTATTTCACATATACCCATAAATATTCCAAGTAAAAGCGCATACGGAACACCTACCGCAAAATATCCCACCATTGTAGCCAAGCCGACAAGAAACGCGACAACAAGCTGTGTTTTTACATAGCTTTTAATTACCTTGTCGGCGCTGTAAAACATTTTGTTAAGAGGCGCTCTCCATTTTACGGGAATTAAGAATACAAAGTATTCATTGAAATAGCTCCTGTCCTTCAAAAAATAAAACGTCAGCACAGGCGTCAGAGCAATAACGGGCAATTTCCGAGAAAATCCGATCAAAGCATCGATGAGCCTTTTTGCTGATTCGGATATAAAATCAGTCACATATGAAATTCCGTCGTTGAATATGCCTCCGACTTCAATCGGAATTTGTATACTGTTCATTTTATCCTGAATTTTTGAAATAAAGTCCTCTGCATAGCCTATTACTACCGAAATTTGCCCGACTATTGAGCTCATTTGATTTATGAGGGCAGGTATGAGCAGTGATGCAATAATAATTATGAGTCCGTATGACAAAAGCACGCAAAATATTGCCGCAAGCCACTTCGGCAAGTGCTTTTCCGAGAATTTCTGGAGCGGCAAAAGCAAATATGCAATAAAAGCCGCCGCAACAATAGCCCCCAAAAGGTCGCCCATTGTGATGCCAATATATACAGCCGCAATGAGAAAAACAAGCAACACGCCTGCCACAGATGCGATTTTGGCTATTTTACCGAGAATATATTTTGTTTTCCTTTCCGTTTGAATGGATGTTGACTGCATTGCTCATACCTTTGCATAAAATATTAATAATATAAAATTTCCATTTTAAGGAAGCCTTATACCGAATATTATTACCGTTCTTTTGATTCTTATCCGCCAAAGTAAAAAAAGGTAACAAAAAAACAAGAGGAAAGCATATTTGCCGCTTCCTCTTGTTTGAATCAAAATATATTATTTATGCGTTATTGACTATGCTGAATGAGAAATCAAATTCTTTTTCCGTAAAGCGATATTTGCTGTCGAGCTGAGGTCCGCATGAAGCAGAGCCTATGCCAGCATTCTTGTAATCAATACGAATGTATGTTGCATCCTCCTCTTTAAGGTCATGCGCATGAGACGTATGGCACATCCGGTCTACACTGTAATGCGAAACCTGGAATTCCATAGTGTCGTTTGCAACAAATGACATTCCGCTCTTCATGTTAACTTCTTTAGTACGTGTGTGATTGCCGTACTCCTGCGGAAGTATATAAGGAACATACTCCTTCTTTGCGTCGCTCTCGTACAAGCCTACCTTTGCGTGTCTGCACAAGTCGCAGTAGTTTTCCGTCGGACCCATTCCGAAGTAATCAAAAGCGTCATTGTCGTAAGCTGTCGTAACTGTGATTCCGAAGCGTGCAAGCTCGGAGCACCTTGTCAGCTTTGTATGGATATTATATGTTGCTTTACCGTTTGCATCAACAGATACGCTTAAATCAAAGTATATCGACGGTAACCTCGATACACCCGCTATGCTTCCGTGTGCGGTAACAGTATTGCCGTTCAGCTTACACTCATATATTTTTGTAAAGCTTCTGTCAAGGTTTGAATTGCCGAACCATGCGTCCTTTGCTCTTGACTCATTGTCAATAGGTGTACGTATTAATGTCACGGCGCACGGCGCTGTAAGCTGTTCTTTTCCGTTCATTATCATGCTTGTAAAGTTGCCGTAAAGCTTTGAGAACGTATATCTGAACGTTTTTCCCGTGAAATAGAATGCTTTTTCGTCCTCGCTGATTTCGGCGGAAGCAGCTTCAACATTTTCCTTTACAACAGGTACCTTAAGGTCTATCTGATTCGATGCAAGCACATAATCCTCATCGTTCTTCATATACACATTCAGGTAAACACCGTACTTACATTCCGACGGAAGCTCGATTTCAAACGGTACAGATACTGTTTCGTGCGGTTTTACCGATACCGTAAATTCACTGCCCGGTATTAATTCCTTATCCTTCTGAATTTCATACGTAAACTTGAATTTTGAAAGATCGGTAAAATCATATCTGTTTGTAACAGTAAGCATTCCGTTTTCCCACGATGCCCACATAGGCTGATACGCCGTTTTTGCTTCCAGAGAGCCTGCCTTGAAGGATCTGTCATAGAACACAAGTCCGTCACAGCAGAAATTGCGGTCATGCGTTTTTTCCTTGAAGTCGCCGCCGTATTTTGCCACGCCGTCAACAAGCACTGTATGGTCGCACCATTCCCATATACATCCGCCTATCATCTGAGGCTGAGAATATATAAATTCCCAATAATCGCATACGTCTCCCGGACCGTTTCCCATTGCATGAGAATACTCGCAAAGGAAAATAGGCTGAGTATGAATATCGTCTTCAACAGTTGCCTTGAGGCTTTCTATTGAAGGATACATTATTGAAAATACGTCTGTCTTATCGTTCCGGTCGCTGCGCGATGCGTCCTCGCAGTGAAGCAGACGTGATGGGTCACGTTTCTTTGCCCAATCAAGCATACACATATGGTTTGTGCCGTAACCGCTTTCGTTTCCCGTTGACCACATTATTATTGACGGGTGGTTCTTATCTCTTTCTACCGCACGCATCATTCTCTCGAGGAATTCGGGCTTCCATTCTTCTCTCATGCACGGCCATTCCATAGTTTCAACGTCGTAGTGATAGCTCGGATTCGGGTCACGAACTGCAAATCCGTGTGTTTCTATATCCGTTTCCAGAACAACATAGAATCCCATTTTATCGCACATATTGAGGAATTCGGGTGTAGGCGGATAATGCGATGTACGTATCGTATTCATGTTGAGCTTTTTCATCTGCTTAAGATCGTTCAATATTTCTTCGCGCGTGAGGCACCAGCCGTTTGTAGGATGTGTGTCATGATGATTTACACCCTTGAGTTTTACCGGCACACCGTTTATCAAAAGCTCTGCCTTGTTGGAAATTGAAATTGTCCTGAAGCCGAAGTCAATGTTTATTACTTCACCGTCTTTTTCAAATCTCAATGTGTAAAGATACGGATTCTCTGCATTCCAGAGTGTCGGCTGTAAAACCGTAAATTCCGCCGAATGATCGCATACTTTATGCTCAAGAAGTCTGCCGTTATCAAGAAGCGACACTGCCGCCTCGGCATCGAAATTTACAATGACTGTCGAATTATTTACCGTTACTATGTCAATATCTCTTATATGTCCGACAGGACGCGACAATATGTAAACATCGCGGAAAATACCGTTATGTCTGAAGTGATCCTGATCCTCGAGATAACTTCCGCAGCACCACTTCGTCACAAGCACGCGGATCGTATTCGTACCCTTTTTAACAGCAGATGTAATATCAAACTCAGCCTGCAAATGGCTTCCCTGTGTATAGCCGATATACTGACCGTTTACCCAAACTCTTGCGTTCGTGGCAACGCCCTCAAATACAACGTACTGCTTCATTGTATCATCGTCAATTTCAAATTCGCGCTCATATACACCGCACGGATTTTCATCGGGAACATACGGCATATCTACCGGGAACGGATAAGCCACGTTTGTGTAATTCGGGTCCTCGTATCCGCGCATCTGCCAGCATGACGGAACATCAATGCTGTCCCATTCGTTATTTTCTGTATCAACGTCTATATCCTTGCTGTAATATTGAAATCTCCATGTACCGTTAAGCAGTTGATATACGCTCTTGCCCTCAGGTATGTAATAAGCTCGCTGAGGCAATCTGTTTTCGCTTGTTTTGCTCAAGTCTTCATACGGACGCATATTTTTCTCCTAAATATAATTTGTATTACGGATAACAAATCTATCCGGGAACTATTATACCATAAATATATCAATATTACCACTCAAAAAAATTATTTTACATTATATTTTTGCCGATGCTTTTATTGTAAATTCGGCAAAGCAACGTGTTTTTGATGCTTGACAAAATGTAAATCATGTTATATAATAGTATCCGTTGAGGACAAAGGTGTCACTACTTGTAGGGGTAGTGCGCCTTTTTTTATAATTTTCAAAGTATTAGGAGGGTAATACACATGAAAAATGAGTACCTTATCAGTGTATTGGAGACAGTAAAGAAAAGAAATCCGGGTGAACCGGAATTCATTCAGGCTGTAACGGAAGCTCTTGAGACATTGGAGCCTGTTGTTGAACGCCGTCCGGATCTCGTTAAAGCAGGCGTTATCGAGCGCCTTGTTGAACCGGAAAGACAGATCATATTCCGCGTTCCGTGGGTAGATGACAACGGCAACGTACAGGTAAACCGTGGTTTCCGTATACAATTCAATTCCGCAATCGGACCTTACAAGGGCGGCATTCGTCTGCATCCGTCGGTTTATATCGGCATAATCAAATTCCTCGGATTTGAGCAGATATTCAAGAACAGCCTCACAACGCTTCCCATGGGCGGCGCTAAGGGCGGCTCTGACTTTGACCCTAAGGGCAAGTCC
>CAMEIT010000058.1 GCA_945918795.1 uncultured Clostridia bacterium
CCCGCCGAGAGTATGGCGGCAAGATGAGCATTAACTTTTGCGACTTTATTTAAGGCTTTTACGGCAGAATGTTAATATACGGCACGCCGCCCTCCGAGAGAGAGGGGGATAAGCGTTAGCGGTGGAAGGAGCCTCGGGTTATAGTAAATCAAGACTGATTTCATTGTATCGCGCTCTCCTTCAGTCGTCTACGACGACAGCTCCCTCCCGGAGGGAGCCTTATTTTTTCTCCGATATTTGCGAATAGAAATAAATTTTCCTCCACAAATTAATCATTGCAAAAATGCAATTATACGGCACTTTCCCCTTAAATAGAAACGTAAAGTAAATGGCAATCCGACTCGACGACCACCGGCGAGGCTGATTGCCAACTACAAAGTATTTTAAAGTTTCGGTCAAGCCTTTTCAAAGGCTTGGCGGGGTACGGGGCGGCAGCCCCGATAAAAAGCTCATTCGTTTGCGTAGTTATTAAAGTAATTTTGGACAACGACGATAGGAGTACCCTTATCGCCGCTACCGGAGGTAAGGTCACACAATGAGCCGACGAGGTCAGAGAGTCTACGCGGTGTTGTACCCTCGGACGCCATTTTACCTTTAAGGTTGCCGTCTTTAGCTTTAATTTTTTCCACGATAGCATTACGGAGTGCCTCGCCCGAGAGTTCGGGAAAATCATTATCAGCAAGGTATTTAAGTTTAAGCTCATTGGGGAGTTCTACAAGTCCCTCGGTATAGCCTGCGCCGACCACGGGGTCAGCAAGCTCCCATATTTTCCCGACGGGGTCCTTGAATGCGCCGTCGCCATAAACGAGTGCCTCGACATGAACGCCGGTTCTTGCGGAGACTTCCTTACTGATTGCGTGAGCTATTTCATCGGCGTTTTTAGGGAAGAGCTTAACTGTTTCCTCAGTTGCCTTATTTGAGCCGAGCAGTCCGTAATCGGGCTGATAACCGCTTCCGTTTACAGAGTGATTGAGTATATCGCAGAGAGTAAGAACATTTTTACCGCCATGCTTTACAATATTTTTCTGTGTACGGAAACGAGTATGTGTATCACAGCACAGTACGCTTGTCGTATAAGGAATTATTGCGGCGGGTCTGTTTGCGAAAATGACCTCAAGCTCGCAGTTTTCGGCGCGAATAAGGTCAGAGTAATATTCAACATAGTCAACGCCCGTAAACGGATGCTTTGCGTATCCGAATGCGCGGCGATACTCCTCAAGCGAGAGCACGTCTGTATACGGATTTATATTGCTTTCGTCGATAAGGTTTTCATCGAACAGATGATTGCCGACCTCGTCGCTCGGGTAAGCGAACATAAGAACTATCTTTTTTGCTCCGCGAGCGATACCTTTAAGGCAAATTGCAAAACGGTTTCTGCTGAGAATAGGGAATACAACGCCTATTGTTTTGTCGCCGAATTTTTCTTTTACGTCTTGGGCAATATCATCGACGCTTGCGTAATTGCCGTCGGCACGCGCAACAACGGCCTCTGTTACGGCAATTATATCTCTGTCTTTCAATTTGAAATTATCGCTTTTCATTGCGGCTTCTACCGAATCCGCGACTATCTTTACAATATCGTCCCCTTGCTTTATAATCGGTGCTTTGATTCCTCTTGATATTGTTCCTGCCATTAATATAAAACTCCTTTTTCATAAAAATTATCATATGATTTTCATATTATATACCTATTATATATGCTTGACGCATTTTTGTCAATCGCAATAATTAATTTTGCCGTTTGCCAGCACTCAGAGAAGAATTTGGGGGGTATTTAATTAAATATGATGAATTTATTTAATAAATCAAAAAATATTTTTGTGTAATTGCATTGAAATTTTAAGGCTTATGTGATACAATGAATATATAAGAGTATTCGCGGCAGAGGATTTTTCAATCAGTGAGCTGTCGGACAATGAATACTTATTTCGGAGGCTTGAATTGACTAAGGATTTTTTAACAGGAATATCCGATATATCCGGTGGCTCAGGGTATGAGAGCAGTGCCGCGGGATATATAAAAAAAGAATTTGAAAAGTACAGCACAGATGTTACCGTTGACGGACATTATAATGTTACGGCAAGAAAAACTCAGTGCGGATGCAAATGGGTTGTGCCGAAGGTCCTCATATGCGCGCATATGGATGAGGTGAGCCTTATGGTGAAGTCCGTTGATGAAAACGGATTCATCAAGGTTGTCACAAACGGAGGCATGGATACGCGACTTTTCCCGGGGCTGGAAGTAATAGTTCACGGAAAACGCGATGTAAGAGGTGTGTTCGGTTCCAAACCGCCGCACATTCAGAAGCCAGATGAGGCAAACAAAAGCATATCTCTTGAGGATATGTATATTGATACAGGACTTGAAAATGCGTCGGATGTAATATCGATAGGCGACATAATAACCTATGACAGCCCTATGACAGAGCTTGGCAGTACATACATAATGGGCAAGGCAATGGACGACAGAGCAGGCGTGGCGATCATGCTTGCCGCAATCAGAGAGCTTGAAAAGCTGCGTTACAATGCCGATGTTTATTTTGCGGCGACTGTACAGGAAGAGCTGGGCACAAAGGGCGCGACTATGGTGGCAAACAGAATAGCACCTGACATAGGAATAGCCATAGACGTTACTCACGGATGCACGCCTGACGCAGGTGTTTCTACCGGCAACACGGTGCCTATGGATAAGGGAATATCCATAACGGTGGGTCCGAACATACATGAAAAGCTGTGTGAAAAGCTTATCAACGTGGCTGAAGAAAATAATATAGATTACGTAATAGAAGCAAACCCGCGTCCGACAGGAACCGATGCGAGAGCTTTGCAGGTATCGGGAGCAGGCGTGCCGTCATTGCTTTTGAGTATTCCCCTCAGATATATGCACACACCGTGCGAGGTGATAAATCCTAAAACTGTTGATACTGCAGGAAAATTGCTTGCGCTGTTTATCGCAAGCCTTGGGGAGGATTGGAAACAATGGACGAGTTATTGAGAAAGCTTTCTGAAGCAAGAGGAGTTTCCGGCAATGAGACTGATGTCAGAGAAATAATTAAAACAGAAGCGCTTAAGTATGCCGACAACGTAAGCGTTGACAACCTCGGAAATGTAATTGCATTCAAAAAAGGCCGCATCGGAGCATCAAAGGTCATGCTTTGTGCACATATGGACGAGGTCGGCTTAATGGTAAGCTACATAGAGGACAACGGCTTTATAAGATTCAAGCCCGTGGGCGGAGTCGATCAGCGTATTCTTCTTGCAAAGCGTGTTAAAATAGGCAAAAACAAAATTACGGGCGTTATAGGCGTAAAGGCGATACATTTGCAGGCGCCTTCCGAGAGAGGCAACGTAATTCCGCTTTCGTCAATGTATATAGATGTGGGAGCATCCTCAAAGGATTCGATGGGAGTAAAGATAGGCGATTATATCACGTTTGATACGAAATTTGATGATTTCGGCGACGACAAAATAAAGGGTAAGGCGCTTGACGACAGATTGGGCTGTGCGGCTTTACTTGAACTGTTGAAGAACACGTATGATGACGATATTTACGCTTGCTTTACCGTTCAGGAGGAAATAGGTATGCGCGGCGCGGGAACGGCGGCATTTGCTATAAAGCCCGATATTGCAATAGTATGTGAGGCGACTACTGCGGCAGATGTACCCGGAGTTGATGAGGCATTAAGAGTAACCGAAGTGGGACATGGTCCTGCCGTAAGCTTTGCAGATGCGGCGACGATTGGCGACAGAAAGCTCGTTTGCGATATTATCAAAGCGGCAACGGAATGCTCTGTTTCTCATCAGATAAAGAGAACTGCCAACGGCGGAAACGATGCAGGCGCGATACATACTTCACGCGACGGTATTCCGAGTGCTGTTATATCGGTACCGTGCAGATATATACATTCGCCTGTTTGCGTTGCCGATTATTCCGACTATAAGAATATGACGGCGCTTGTAGACGCTTATCTTAAGAACAGAAGTAAATTATAATACGTTATAGATTTATTTGACAATATTTATTCATACATGAAAGGAAGCCTTAAGCTTTAAGGCACGGATATATAAATGAAAGATTTAGTTATGGAATTAACGGGCGTATTCGGACCGTCCGGAGATGAAAGCATTATATGTGAATATATTTCGGAAGCGGTAAAGGATTACGCCGACGATATCAGAACAGATGCACTCGGAAATCTTATTGTATATAAAAAGGGACTTTCCTCTGAGAAGAAAATCATGTTTGCGGCTCATATGGATTCGATAGGACTCATGGTAACTTATATTGAGGATAACGGCTGTATGCGTTTTACGGTATTGGGCGGTGTTGCACCTGCTGTAATTGCAAATCAAAAGGTTATTTTCAAAAACGGTATCGTAGGAGTTGTGTCATATGAGGGCAAGGATTGCTCTTCAACAGGACCTATGGAAAAATTCTATATAGATATAGGCACGTCGTCAAGAGAGGAAACGAGTGAGTTCGTTTCACAGGGCGACACCTGCGTATACTTTGCACCGTCGGCAGAGCTTGCAAATGATATGCTTGCTTCGCCGTATATTGACAACAGAGTATCATGCGCGATACTTATGGAATGTATAAAATCGGTAAAAGAAGTTAAATATGATACTTATTTTGTATTCACAACTCAGGAAGAAGTCGGCATGAGAGGCGCAAAGGCGGCGGCATTCGGCATTATGCCCGATATAGGTATTGCGGTTGACGTTACTATCGTGCCGGAAGCAATTAATCCCGTAAGAAACAGCGTATTACAGCTCGGAGCAGGTCCGGCAATCAAAATTAAGGACCATTCAGTTGTATGCAGTCCGATGGTAAAGGATATGCTCGTTGATATTGCCTTAAAAGAGGGAATACCGTATCAGCTTGAAATTATTGAATTCGGCGGCTGTGATACGGCGGCAATCCAGCTTACGGGTGCAGGCATTCCTGCGGGTTGCATTTCGATACCTATTAGATACGTGCATACTATGTCTGAAACGGTCAGCATGGTGGATGTTGAAAATGCGTTGACCTTGGTATCAAAGGTAGTTGAGACGGGCGCAGGATTATAATATCCTTAACCTGTAACGGAAAATATAATTCCCGGAGGCATATCTTATAGATATAGACACATTATAACGGCAGATGTATTCTGCTTGAAAATTAATTTAAGTTTCAGCAATATCAACAGATTCTTGTTTAGAAGCGTCAATATTAGCGGCACATCCTGATTCGGCAAGTATTTTTTGTATGATTTTACATCGTGAGGATGTATATTTATAAATAAACTGATTACAGTATTTAGGAGGTAGGCACTATGGAAACTAAAAACTTAAGGAACGTTGCAATACTCGGTCACAGCGGCTCGGGCAAAACGACATTGACAGAGGCTTTATTGTTCAACGCAAAGGTTACAGACAGACTCGGCAGGGTGGATAATGCAACAGCGGCTTCCGATTTCGATCCGGAAGAAAAGAAACGTAAAATTTCAATTTCTGCGGCTGTTGCACCTATTATGCGTAAGGACTGCAAAATTAACCTTATAGACGTTCCCGGATATTTTGATTTCGAAGGCGAAATGATTGAGGCGTGTACTGCGGCTGAGGGCGCGGTTATCGTACTCAACGGAACAAACGGAATAGAAGTCGGCGCGGAAAAGGCTTGGGCGGAATGTAAACGCCAAGGCGTATCTATGATGATGTTTGTAAGTCAGATAGATAAGGAACACGTTGATTTTGCAAAAATAGTTGAAGATGCAAAACGAGTATTCGGAAAAAGCATAGCGCCTATTCAGCTTCCGATATATGAAAACGGCACGTTTATGGGAATCGTGGACGTTGTACACATGACAGCTCACGACACGAGAACTCCCGAATCAAAGGAAATTCCCATACCGGAATCAATGAAGGACGAGATTGATGAGGTACTTGAGCTTCTGACAGAGGCTGTTGCGGAAACAGATGATGACCTGCTCACAAAATATTTTGATGAAGGCAGTCTTTCATCGGAAGAGATACGTTTTGCAATGAGAAAAGGTACTATCGCAGGTACTCTTGTTCCTGTTTTGTGCGGCTCAGGCTACAATAACGCAGGTGTAGACCTCCTCGCAAGACAGATTGCACATTACCTCCCGTCACCTGTTGACGCTGAAGCACGTGTTGCCGAGAGCGGCTCGGAAGAGGTTGAAGTAAAGTGCGATCCGTCAGCACCGTTCTCCGCATTCGTATTCAAAACAATAGTAGACCAGTTCGTAGGTAAGCTGTCTTTGTTTAAGGTCGTATCGGGCAAGGTATCTCCCGGCATGACGGTATATAATCCCAACAGTGATACAGATGAAAAAATAGGCAACGTTTACAGCATCGTATGCGATAAGCAGAATCCCGAACAGGCTATTGAAGCCGGCGATATAGGCGCATTCTCAAAGCTCGTTAAAACAAGAACAGGCGATACACTTTGCGATCGCGCAAGAATCGTTAAATTCCCCGAAATGGAATTCCCGGCTCCGTCAATCAGCATCGCTATCGACTGCGAAAAGGCAGGCGATGAAGATAAGGTGTTCACCGGACTTAAAAAGCTCACAGATGAAGATAAGACGTTCAAAGTTGAAAAGAATACCGAAACAGGTCAGACGCTTATATCAGGTACGGGCGAAATGCAAATGGATGTTATCGCAAGTAAGCTTAAAGCTAAATTCGGCGTAGGTATAAAGCCTATCGAAAGACGTGTTGCATACAGAGAAACAATTCGTAAACAGGTAAGCGTTGAAGGTAAACATAAAAAACAGTCGGGCGGTCACGGTCAGTACGGTCACGTTTGGATTCGCTTTGAACCTATCACAGACTCGGATGAAAAGTTTGTTTTCGGCGATGAGGTCGTAGGCGGCGTTGTTCCGAAGGGCTTTATTCCCGCTGTTGAAAAGGGCCTTACAGAGGCTATTAATAAGGGTCCGCTCGCAGGCTATCCTATTACCGGTCTTAAGGCAACACTCTATGACGGCTCTTATCACCCCGTTGACTCGAATGAAATGTCGTTCAAAATGGCGGCTAAGCTCGCTTTCAGAAAACTTGATACGGCTTCACCTGTCCTCCTTGAACCTATAATGTCTGTCTCTGTGTGCGTTCCCGATGATTATATGGGCGATATTATCGGTGACCTTAATAAACGTAGAGGTAGAATAATGGGTATGGACGCCGCAGGTAAGGGGCAACAGCAGATACTCGCTGAAGTGCCTGAGGCTGAAATATTTAAATACGCTACTGACTTGCGCTCAATGACACAGGGTAGAGGCTCTTTTAAGGCAGAATTCGTTAGATATGAAGAGGTTCCGCCTGCAATCAGCGCTAAAATCGTCGAGGAAGCTCGTAAACATATGACCGACGACGACGAGTGATGTATATCGGGGCTGCCGCCCCGTGCCCCGCCAAGCCTTTGAAAAGGCTTGACCGAAACTTTAAAATACTTTGTAGCTGTCCTCAAGCGATGCCTGTGGTAGTCATCGCTCGAGGACATTTAATTTTCGTTTCTTTTTGAGTATAATGTGCCGTACGTTTGCAATTTCGCAATAATTAATTTGTGGGAAAATTTGCTTTTATTCGCAAATATCAGAAAAAAATAAGGCTTCCTCCGGGAGGAGGGCGGCGTGCCGTATACTGAAACTTTGCCGTAAAAACCTTAAATAAACTTGCAAAAGTTAATGCTCATCTTGCCGCCATACTCTCGGCGGGAAGATGAGCAACCGCAAAGCGTTTTAAAGTTTTCGGGCATGGGGACTTTTACAAAAGTCCCCAAGAATAAAATCACTCATCCCATTCGGGCATAAGTTCAGGGTGAGCTTTTACGTATTCACCGAATTCAGCGATTCGTTTATATTCCATTTCAGTGAGGTCGCCCTCGCTGTCGGGTCCGAAGTTAAGGAGAAGGTTACCGTTATATTTACGAGCGATATTAAACCAATTAATGAAAGTTTCAACAGGTTTAATATTCCAATGATCATAAACGGTATATCCCCAGCACTGGCTTCCCTCATGGCAAAGCTCCCACCATTTACCTTCAAGTTTTTCATGATATTTTTTATCATCGGGCAATTCACATTCAAGGGACTCAAAATCTGTTCCCGTGCCTCTGCCGATTACGATTCCGGGCTGGAGTGCTCTGATTTCCTCTTCGGACATCATTTCAAATCCATTGCCGTCGAACCAAATGAGATCGATTTTACCGTAGCGAGTAAGGAGCTCATAAATCTGTCCTCTGCCTATGGCGCGCGCATATTCTTTAAGCGGCTCGGGAACGGGCGGAACGTTATCTCTCCAGCCGCCGAGATTTTCTTTATATGCGAACTTGTTATAATTCCTTGTTGTATAGAAATCAGGCGGAGAGAAGTAGAAGCATACCTTAAGACCGTTTTTACGGCAGGCATCAACGTATTCACCGACGAGGTCTCTGCCGTCCATATAGTTTCTCGTATTGAATTCACCGTATTCGCTCGGCCAAAGTGCGTATGAGTCATGATGACGTGTTGTGAGCACGGCATAACGGAAGCCTGCGTCCTTTGCAGCGGAGAGCCACTTGTTCGGGTCATATCTGCCGGGATTGAAGCGCTTTGCAAGTGCAAAATACTCTTCAGGCGTGCAGAATCTCGGCGAATATGGTGTGTGGCGCATCATAGCCCATGATATATCGAGCATACCGTCAACGGAGCTTATGCCCCAGTGGAAAAACATACCGAGACCGGCTTTGGGGAACCACTGCGCGTCCGGATGTGTGTTTTTTGATTTCAATTCCATATAATTCTCCTTTAATGCTTGTTGAATTGGTTTTTGTATTGTTTTTATGCTTTTTATCGCTTTTGCTTTTACATCATCAAAACGTCGGCATCGGGGGAGACGTCCATATTAGTGCCGCAGTTTTCAAATTTATTATCAGCTGTCAGAACACAGCGTGCTTTTCCGCTTATTACAAGACCCGTATATGCCGAGTCCACGCTGTTGCCCTGAATTATTACGTCTCTGAGGCAGCCGACTTTGTTTCCGAGGGAGTCTGCTCTCATGTAGCAGAATTCATCGAGTGAGTTGCCCTGCATGAGTATTCCGAAGTCAATGTCCTCAATATCTCCACCCATTGTTCTTACAAAGCTTTGACCGGACGTGTTGTCATGATTGAGGTCGCCGAGCATATGCAGGTAAAGTCCGTCGGAAAGTCTGTTGTTTACAAATGAAACATACCAGTTCGGCATATACGTATTGTAAATATTTTTTGCCCAACCGAAAAATCCGCCTGCCTGAGCCGATGAACAAGAATCAAGCACTGTATTAGTCTGAGTGCCGAAAAGCTGGAAGTGCCCTCCGTCGTAAACGGAATCTGCAACGAAAAAGAATCTGTCTCTTATTTCGGCAAGTGAAATTATCGAATTTTCATCGAGCTGAATTTCAAACGGCTCTTCGATTTTAATTATACGGCCTTTGTTTGAAAGTATGCGTCTGAACTGACCGAAGCCTTTGCCTGTTATAATAAACATTCCGTAGCCGACTCTTGCCGAATCCGCAAAAGGCGGATCAAAGAGCAGCTCGAATGTAGTATCGTCTATGACTTTTACGCGGTCGTTGTATTCGCCTCTGCCCATATCGGTTGTGAATGATTCACGGTTGTTGTCTATGACGTGCTGAATCTTGTTGCGCGAGAAATAAATGCCCTCGCCGCTTATGCCGAGCGTCATGCAATCGAACGTATTGTCCTCGATAATGGCGCTCCTGCAATATCCCATAGGCGTCCAATGCCGAACGTTTGCGCGGAACGTGTTGTTCTTTATTTGCACGTGGCTCTTTTTCCCGAAATAGAACGGCGCCGCGGAAACTCTGCACTCGCAGTCGGTAATCTGAACATTGTCACCGTTTATTACGAATATGTTGCATTTTGTGTCGTGACCGCTTCCGCGAACTTCCATGCGGCAACGCTTTTCATATTCCATATCTCCTGCAACCTTTTGCCCCGCAACGGCATTTGTGAATATTCTCGTGTTGCGTATGTAAACATCCTTTGCAGGCTTTTCGGGAGTTCCTGCCTTGAATATGCCGCCGATTCGCGTTCCGCCTATTGTGATATTGTTGAAATCAAATTCCGTTTCGGCTGTGAACATTGCTTCCGGCAGAGTATCGAGAGGCCACTGAATGCTCGTCCAGAATATGAGCGTTTTTGTGTATCCGTCTCCGCGAATTACGGTTTTAGGCGGAATCTCGAATGTTTTCGTGAGGTAATACGAGCCCTTCGGAATATACAGAATACCGCCGCCGTTATTTTTTACGGCTTCAAAAGCCTTGTCGAATGCGTCATCACAAAGCGTTCTGTGCGTGCCGACGGCACCGTAATCGACAACGTTGAATACCTCCTGAGGCCAGAGCGCGCGGGGCGCAATTCCTATTGTAACGTCAAACGGCATACTCCATGCGGTAGCGCCGCCGAATGTGTTCGATACCGTTATCTTGTAGCTCCCGACGGCAATATCTTTCGGAATCAGCACTTCAACCGAATAGTTGTCATATACTTTTGAAACTTCAAGAGGGATATAATTTTCGCCGCACATAAGAGCCGCCTTTGAATTGCCGTACGGAGCGAGATTGGAGCCTATTATGCGCAACCAACCGCCCTGTGTTGCGATGCCGCCCTCATCTCCCAATACTTCCTCGATGCGCGGAACGTTTATGTATACCGAGCTGTCGCCCGCAATGAGAGAGTAAACACCCTCGCCTATATCAAACGGGAGCCTGAATTTAAATGAATTTTCTGTTTTCTGCAGGATTTCGGGAGAATATATATTGTCGCCCTCTTTGGGAAGGCTTGCGTTTTCTTTTTCCCATGATGTTGAAAGCCTGTTGTACTGTGAATCCAATATAAATCCGTACTCGCCTTTGTCATCAAGACGTGACAGACGTATATTATCAATGTCTGAAAAGCCGGAACCGCAAATCTGAATAAAGTCGCCCGGCTTGTGCCATGTATTTCCGTGATAATATATTACGGTTTTCATAGTTTGTTGACCTCCGTTAAAATGAAACAGCTGTCCGCATATCGCTTTGTTCGGATATTTAAGGACATATGTTTTTATCACGTTTATTATAACATAGCACTGTATCAAGTCAAGTATAAATAAATGATGTTTTGTGAGAAAGGGATTTTTTATGAATCTTTGTAATTCGCGAATGTGATTCAAGTGTGCTTTTGATGCGTTTTATCGGATTTTACGTATACTTATTTATATGTGTCGCGCGCTTGCGGAAAGGATTGAAAATTGTTTTTTTATAATATCGATTCGGCATACGAAATATAGAAAAAGAGGAATATACTGATATATCACATAAAACATCTGCTTGCTTTCGGTGAAATTTATGCTGTTTAGTTATTGAAACTGTCTCTTTTTGCAAAGGCTTAAACAATAAATGTATGAAGTAACCTTACTTGGAGAGGCTGTATTTTCTGACTATTGAAGCGTGAGGGCGACCTGATGCCGACGTATAATCAGTCTGTATTTTTTTACATAAAAAACCCCATACCTTTTTAACTGATGAAGCTCAGTGCGAGAGGAATGGGGCAAGCTTATTATTTTTTTGATTACTGCAAAATATCCGTTATTTCTTTTTTACCGGAATCCAGATTTCCGAATAATAGTTTTCATCAAGCGTGCCTTTTGCGTATTTGCTCGGCTCATCATACATTTCTATACAGTAGCCTGCCGCAAACTCGTATTCTTTGAGTGCGGGGAGCCATTCGGAGAATATTTTGACGTTAACATCCTGCAGTGCAGACGGCATGGGTCCTTTGCATGGGAATACAGCCCATGTAAATTCGGGAATTGTTCTCGTGATGAATTTATCGGGAATATCCGATGCGGGATTGTATATATCCGCGATCATGTATTCAAAATCGCTTCCGCCCATTTTCTCGTCAATATTTATGCCGAACATACCGCATACATATTTGCCGTCTCCGCTTTCAAAGTGCTCCTTCCAAAAAAGAGGAATCTCTGCTTTGCAGCTTTCGTACTTGAATGTTTTTGCCGAACCTACAACGGTAAAGCTGTTCTTTTTTACAATTCTGTAATCCATAAAATAACCACCTTCCAGATATAATTTGATTTTCAGCGGTGCAAATGATTTCAGAGTTATATCCGTTCTTTGCGCCATAGACGGAGTTACTCCGTGAAAACGGGTAAATGCCTTTGCAAAGCTGTCGGGCGAATCATATCCGTATTTGAGTGCTATATCGATTACCTTTGATTTTCCGGCTGCAAGCTCGGTGCCGGCAAGTGCAAGCCTGCGATTCCGAATATATTCCGATACAGTCATTCCGCACAGCAGGCTGAATCCCTTCTGAAAATAAAAAGGAGAAATATAAACCTGCTTTGCAATTTCGTCTGCTGAAATCTTTTCGGTTATATGCGCCTCGATATATTCAACGGCATTGCTTATTGCGTCTATCCATTCCACTGAAGCTCCACCTCCTGAGTGTGACAATAGTATACCATTATTCGGCACTTGAGTCCCGACTTTGTTTGCAGTGTTTTGTCCGTTTGATGTGTTATCTGAAAAAAATACGCGAAGTATTTCCGTCTGAGGCTTCAACACAGTCGAATCTCTGCACGCCGAAGGCTTTTTGCGGAATGTCGCTCTCACAAAATGCTCCCGGTGTGCCGTTGAATAATACGCCGCCGTTTTCGATAACCATAATGCGGTCGGCAAGCTCAACGGCGCAATTTATATCGTGAAGAACTGCAACAACAGTCTTGCCCGAGTCGCGTTCGCATTTGAGGAAAGAGCAGAGGTTTTTCATGTATTCTGTATCGAGGTGAGCACCGGGTTCGTCCAAAAGCAGAATCGGAGTATCCTGGGCGAGAAGCATTGCAAAATATGCCTTTTGCCTTTCGCCGCCCGAAATACGGTTGACAAAAGAATCGGCAAGCTCTGATATGCCTGTTTTTGCCATTACGTTTTCAACGGCAATGCGGTCCGCCTCTGACATTATGCCACTCAAGCCCGTATAAGGATAACGCCCGTATGATACGAGATGACGGACTGTGATTTCGGGACTTTGGAGAATTTGCGGCATCATGGAAATGAGCTTTGCGCGAGTGGTGGGCTTTAAGGTGCGTGATTCGCTGCCGTTCAGCTTTATCGTGCCCGAATATGGGATTATTCCCGACAATGCGCGCAGGAGCGTTGATTTGCCGCATCCGTTTTTGCCGAGTATGACGGTTATTTCATTAGGACACGCCGAAAACGAAACTGAGTGCAGAATTTCTTTTTTGCCGTATTTTACGCTGACATTTTTACATTCAATCATACTGTTTACGCTTTCTGAGTAAAAGATATATGAAAAACGGTGCGCCTATAAACGCCATGATTATTCCTGCCGGAAGTTCTCCGGGCGAAAAAAGCGTTCTCCCGACAAGGTCGGAGAAAACGACAAGACAAGCGCCGAAAAAACATGAGCAGAATATCCTGAGCCTGAGACCGGGACCTGCAATGCGCCGCGCAATGTGCGGAACCACAAGCCCCACAAAGCCGAGAAGGCCCGCAAACGATACTGCCGCGGCACACATTGCGCTTGCAAGGATTACAGCCGTTATTCTCACTGCGCGAACGGATACGCCGAGCAGACTTGCGGCATCATCACCCAGACAAAGCAGTTCAAGCTTAGGCGCTATTATAAATGCAACGGCAATACATATTGCCGTCATTGCTGCGGGCAAATAAAGCTTGCTCGCACTGACTCCCGAAAAACCGCCTACCGAAAATGCGGCATATGAAGTAAGTGCATCGGGATATTTTATTGAAAGGAAAGATATTCCCGCATTCAAGAGAGCGGATATTGCCGCTCCCGCAAGCACAACGGTGGATTTCCTTTCGTAGTTTTTGCTTGCATACGAAACGGAGAGTACAAGAAGCGTTGCGCATAATGCACCTATAAATGCCGCT
>CAMEIT010000059.1 GCA_945918795.1 uncultured Clostridia bacterium
AGTTATTTGTGAATGTTTAGGTGTTGCACTTGCTTGACAATTTGCCCTGGCGTCGCAGACGACTGAAGGAGAGCGCGACACAATAAAGTCAATCTGAGTTTATTGACACTCGAAGCTCCTTCCACCGCTGACGCGGTCCCCCTCCCTCTTTGAGGACGGCTAATTGCTATTTACTTTTCTTTTTTAGTGATACGTGCTGTATGATTGCATCCTGCCGTAAAAAACTTAAATAGAAACGTAAAGTTAATGCGCATCTTTTCGTCATACTCTCGACGGAAAGATGCGCAAAACCGCAAAGCGTTTTAAAGTTTTCGGGCTTGGACGCTTTTTCAAAAGCGTCCAAAAAGAAAAACATTAATTCCATGTAATTAAAATGCGCGGCGGAAAATATACTATACAAACACGGAATATAAAAGGGGAAGCAAGAAGCAAGGAGGGGCAAAAAATGGGATACAACAAAAGGATATTCAATCTCGGCGACACGCCATACAGGACAGCGAGTGCGCGTGCGCGAAGAGCGGAAGAATCGGAGCAAAGTGAGGCTCAATATCAGTCGATGCCGAAGATTCCGCGCGGAGTGAGTGACGAGAGCGCTAACGAGTCACCCATAGGCAGTCTGCTTATAAGAATAATTTTATGTATAACGATATTCAGTGCGCTCATGCTCATGAAGAACAGTGCGGACACGACAGTATCCATATGCTACAAAGCAATTAAAGCGTGGTCATCCTGCAACTATTCCATACCGGAGGAATACGGGATTGAGAAATTTGTTTCCGCAATAAAGTCAGGCGACCTGCAATCTGTCTTTTCGCCCAACGCATATCCGGCTATAAGATTTCCTGCGAAAGGTAGCATATCAGTGCATTATGGGGACAAAAGCAGCAATGGTGCGCCGTGCCTCGGTATTATAATAGAATCCGACGAGCCGAACGATATAATTGCGTCCATTGAAGGCAGTGTAAGCGATATAGGAGAAAACGAAGCATTAGGCAAGTACGTCACTGTTGCAAGCGATAACGGAGTCAGCATAATATACGGCTGTTGTGAAGATATAATTGTTGCTGAAGGAGACGTTATAGACACCGACACAATAATTGCAAAAATGTCGCTCGGCAAAGACAACAAATATTATATGTACATGGAAGTCCAGAGCAACGGAAACGTTATCAATCCGGAAAAATGCTTCAGTGAGTCTGTCTGAATGAGCATATTAACCGTAAAATCAATATATATAGGTCACATCCGGAGCACGGGGATATACATAGATATAATGCTTATTCCCGCTCTTGCAGCGGCATATTTCACAGTCGGAATGGAATTCGCGTTGCTCGTATTGCCCGTTTTTGCGATTCATGAGCTTGCTCACATATTTGCGGCATATTTATTTGACTGCAAAATTTCTTCATTCACACTTATGCCGATAGGAGGAACAATTCAAGCAAACAGCAATATCAACAGCACAAAGGTATATCAAATGTGCGCCATATACGCTTTTGCGCCCATGACCAACCTGACTTTGTTTGCGCTGTTTTACGCGCTCGGAATAAAAGACAGCTCGCTGATATTTATGCAAATAGCGTATGCAAACGGCATACTTGCATTGTTCAGTCTGATACCCGTCTACCCTCTTGACGGAGGGAGTATTCTCAAAACGCTTCTGGCTGTCAAGCTTGACGAACGCAAAACATTGTCCGTACTGCTTACAGTAAATATCGTTGTCAGCATACTTCTTATTTTCGCCGTAATATACTGCTTCATATGCTTTGCGCAAATACTGTGGCAGTTTATTGTGATTGCTTTTTTGTTTGTATACTCAACGTTCAAGGAGAAATCAAATTCAGTATCGAGCAGTATATCAAACATTATTAATAAGGACACATACCTCGGTGCTCAAAGCGTAATACGTTCAAATAAGCTGTATGTACTGAAAAATGCAACCATAGGCTGTGCAATAAAATCAGGACAGCACAATGCCTTCAACACGTATGCCGTAATAGATGATAAATTCAACATTTACGGGGAGCTTACCGAAAAACAGCTCCTCGAAGCCGCCATAATTTACGGCATCAATGCACCCGTTTCAAAAGCGCTCAAATTAAATTGACTTTTAAATTGTAATGTAGTATAATGTTTGTGCCGTAATAAATACATTTACATACGGTATACTTTTGAAAGGATTTTTATTATGAGCGACTGTATTTTTTGTAAAATAATAAAGGGTGATATTCCCTCTTCTAAGGTATATGAGGATGACAAAATTCTCTGCTTCAAGGATATAGCTCCTATGGCACCTGTTCATCTTCTTGTAATTCCAAAAGAACATATACAATCCGCAGACTTTATTACCGATGACAACGCCGATGTTGTTGCATACATTTTCTCCAAAATACCTGTGATTGCAAAGCAGGTCGGTATTTCCGAAAGCGGATACAGAGTCATAACAAATCACGGAAAAGATGCAAGACAGTCCGTTCCTCATCTGCATTTCCACATACTTGCAGGCAAGGAGCTTCCCGATAATATGGGTTGAATGAATAATATACGGCTTTGAAAAGCTGTTAATGCCGAACAAAAGAAAGGTTATCCAAATATGACATTCAACGAATTTTTGTCGGGCAAATCCGAATGCAAGCTTGCATTTCTCGGCACGTCCATAACCGAAGGCTCGGGAGCCTCCACCCCGTCAAAGCGTTATTCCTCGCTTTTCACCGAAAGAATGGGTATGCGCATACCCGAAATAAAGTTTACCGAAATCAACGCAGGCGTCGGCGGCACGCCCTCTCCCCTCGGTCTTTTCAGAATGAAAACCGAAGTTCTTGACAAGGAGCCGGACGTTTTGTTCGTGGAGTTCGCAATAAACGACAAATGTGTCGGCGAGCATAAATACATGGAGGGCATAGTCCGCACAGCGCGCCGTTGGAAATCAGATCTGCCTATAATATTTTTGTTTCCGTATTCCGCAGATGAAATCACTGTAAAAAGTCAGGCAATGCTGGCTGATGTATACAGGATTCCGTGCATATACATGGGCGATGATTTGCAGGAAAAAATAAACTATTACGGCGGAAATGACAGGTTCTTTACTCATGACGGCTGTCACCCTAACGACAAGGGCTATGATTCTTATGCAGACAGCATTATGAGAGATATTTTCCAAGCTGATTTTGAATTTGTTTTCCCCGAAAAAACCGTTTTCGGCACAGATTTTCTCAATCCGCGTCTTATCCCGTGCGAAACGATAGAATTGCCCGAGGGCTGGTTGCTTTCCAACAGAACACTGTGGATGAATCCGCTCAGATACATATGTGCGGACAAACCGGGGACAAGCATCACGTTTGAGTTTGAAGGCACTGCCTGCGGACTTTACGGCAGAATCGAAAAAGACGGAGGCAAAGCCGACGTCACGATTGACGGCAAGTCTTACGGCACTGCAAATTTCTGGGACAAATACGCTCTCGGATTCGACAGAAACAGCTTTTCAATGCTTGCCGATGAACTTGAATACGGCAAACATACAGTAACGTTGACTGTCAAAAAAGAAAATGAACCTCAATCGGAAGGTCATGTAGTACGTATCGCAGCATTTCTTGCCGGCTGACACTCTCATTTATCAAAAGTCGGCATCTCAATATAATGTACATAAGAAAGGATAAAATAAAATGAAATTCAATGAATTCTTATCCGGTAAATCAGAATGCAGGCTCGCCTTTTTAGGCGGCTCCATAACGGAAGGAGCAGGCGCTTCCGTACCGGGAAAGCGCTATTCCTCGCTTTTCACCGAGATGATGAACAAGCGCATACCCGAAATAAAATTTACCGAAATCAACGCAGGCGTTGGCGGCACACCCTCTGCTCTCGGACTTTTCCGTCTTAAAAGCGAGGTCCTTGACAAAAATCCTGACGTGCTTTTCGTTGAGTTCGCTGTAAACGACAGCGGATACGGCGATCAAATGTTTAAATACATGGAGGGTATCGTTCGCACGGCACGCCGTTGGAAAAGCGATCTCCCGATAGTTTTCCTGTTTACATACCCTGCTAACGATTACACCGTAAAAGGACAGATAAAGCTTGCCGAAGCATACAAGATTCCGTATGTAAATATGTCAGAGGATCTTAAGGTCAAGATCAACTATTACGGCGGAAACGACAGATTCCTCACACAGGACGGCTGTCATCCGAACGACAAAGGCTATGATTCTTACGTTGACAGCATGATGAGAGACGTTTTCAATGCCGAGTTTGAATTTGCTTTCCCCGAAAAGCCTATTTTCGGCACGGATTTTATCAATCCCGTACTCATTCCCGCAGAAACGCTCACATTGCCCGAGGGCTGGCTGCTTTCCAACAGAACGCTTTGGATGAATCCGCTCAGATACATATGTGCGGACAAGCCCGGAACAAGCATCACGTTTGAGTTTGAAGGTACTGCGTGCGGCTTATACGGAAGAATCGAAAAAGACGGCGGCAAAGCCGACATCACTATCGACGGAAAGCCTTGTGGTGTTTCATGCTTCTGGGACAAATATGCGCTTGGCTTCGACAGAAACAGCTTTTCCCTGCTCGCCGATGGGCTTGAATACGGCAAGCATACTGTAACATTGACTGTAAAAGCGGAAAAAGACGAGCAATCGGAAGGTCATGTTATTCGTATCGCGGCATTCCTTGCAGGCTGATTCAGCATCCGTACAATATTAAATCAATTACTTAAGAAAGGACTGCATTACTTTTGAGCGGCAGTATATAATGATATGAAATTTGAAAAATTTTTAGAAGGCAAAAAAGAATTCAGAGCCGCATTTCTCGGCGGTTCGATTACAGAGGGTGTCGGATGCTCCACAACGTCAAAGCGCTACACGTCGCAGATTGTCGAAAGACTCAACAGGCGCTTACCCGAAATCAATTTTATTGAAATAAACGCGGGTGTAGGCGGCACGCCCTCTGCTCTCGGTCTTTTCAGACTCGACTATGAAGTTTTAAGCAAAAATCCGGATATTCTCTTTGTTGAGTTTGCCGTTAACGATACGGGTGCCGAGGTACAGATGTCAAGATACCTTGAGGGCATTGTCCGCAACGCACGTCGCCGTTATCCCGAGCTGCCTATCGTTTTCCTCTACACTTACGGCGCGCACATCATCAATACGACAAGAGAGAATCCGTCATTTGTAATAAGGGAACAGACAAAGGTTGCCGACGCATACGGAATACCGCACATCAATATGGGATATGACCTTTACGACAAAATAATGGATTACGGCGGTGATAATCTTGTATACACTGTTGACGGCGGTCACCCAAACGATGCCGGTTACAGCGTTTACGCCGACAGCATTATGAGAGACTTATTCCGCGTTGATTTCTCATTTGAATTCCCGAAGGATCCTATTACGAATGTGGAATTTCCACATCCTGTGCTCATGCCCTGCATGGATATAGAAAAGCTGCCCGAGGGTTGGGGACTTTCCGGAAGAACTCTTACTGCAAATCAATCGCTCCACTATATTTTTTCCGACATACCGGGTGCAAGCATTACATTTGAGTTTGAAGGCACTGCCTGCGGTCTTTACATAAGAATCGAAAAAGACGGCGGTCAGGCGCGTGTTACAATAGACGGCAAAGACATGGGACTCATTTCATTCTGGGACAGATTTTCTCCGGACCTCGACAGAGACGGTTTCCTGCACATTGCAGAGGGACTCAAGTACGGCAAACACACGTTTACCGTTACGGTAAGCGACGAGAAAAAGCCGCTTTCCGAAGGACACGTTGCACGTATTGCGGCATTCCTTGCAGGCTGATCGATACAATAACAAAAATAAAGCGCTTTGGATTTATTTCAAAGCGCTTTTTATTATAATTAAATTTATATTCTTCAAATCACAACAGCATTATGTTCAATATGCGATTGTGCATTATCACCAAACAAAAATTCCACCCCGATTCCTTAAAATCAGAATGCCTCCGAATCAACAAAATTATTATCAATGAGCTTCATGATTGCGAGCAAAGCCTTACCCTCGTCAGCGCCGAATATACGCAGAGTAACACTGGAATTCTGCGAAATACCAAGCATAAGAATGGACAAAAGGCTCTTTGCATTGCCCTCTATTTCTCCGCTGCACAAGGTTATTTCCGAAGAAAACCTCGAAGCCGTATCTGCCAGCATTTTTGCCGGACGCGCATGTAAACCGCCGACACATTTTACTTCAATAGTTCGTTCAATCATATATACAACTTTCACCCTTTGTATGATAATAGTGATATTATACAACATATTAACAGATAAAGCAAGCATTTTTTATCTTTTTTTATGAAAAATTGTTGTAAAATATCATTAAAAAATCAAATATGATTTAATCCTATTATATTCACCGCATCGTACATATTATACATAAATGTGCATTGCCGCATAAAATTCCGTTCAAAATCGAACGGCATTTATTTTCTGTCAGCATATCGGTATAAATCTGTTTATTTTACAGATAATAACTGCGTAATTTGTTAATAAAAGGAGATTATGTATGAAAGCGACAGGAATTGTGCGCAGAATTGACGACCTTGGGCGTATTGTGATTCCCAAGGAGATTAGAAGAACAATGAGAATCGCGGAAGGAACTCCGCTTGAAATATTTACAGACATAGACAATACAATTACATTGAAAAAATATTCTCCCGTAAAAGAACTCGAGAGTATTGCTCAGGAGTACGCAGAGGCGCTCTCCGAAACACTTAACTGCACTGTGTGCATTTGCGACAATGATACTATTGTCGCAGTTCATCACGGCTCGAAAAAAGAATACAAAGACGCAGGTATTACGCAAAACGTCGCAAAAATTATTTGGGATAAAAAAAATAAACTCATTAACCGCTCCTCCTCGCCTAACGGTATGGTCGTAATTTCCGAAAAGGAATCAAATCCCGATGAATATTGTGCTCAGTGCTTCGCTCCTATCTTGCCTGAGGGCGACGCTATCGGATGCGTTATCGCTTTCAGTAAAACACCCGGTCGCGATTTCGATGATACTACACTTTGCGCCGTCAGAGTTACCGCTGCCCTCCTCGCAAGACAAATGACCGTGTGATGTTATCGTGAGGCTCTGCCTCACACTCCGCAAGGGCTTTTCTCCGGGGCTGCCGCCCCGCCCCCCGCCAAGCCTTTGAAAAGGCTTGACCGAAACTTTAAACTACTTTGTAGTTGTCCTCAAGCGATGCCTGTGGTAGTCATCGCTCGAGGACATTAAATTTTCTTTTCTCTTTAAGTGAAATGTACCGTATGATTGAATATTCGCAACGATTAATTTGTAGTGTAAAATTAATTTTCATTCGCAAATATCTGGTAAAAATAAGGCTCCCTCCGGGAGGGAGCTGTCGTCGTAGACGACTGAAGGAGAGTGCGGCGCAATGAAGTCAGTCTCTCCGGTGGTCGTCGAGTCAGATTGCCATTTGCTTTTCTTTTCTCTTTAGGTGAAATTTGACGTATGATTGAATATTCGCAATGATTAATTTGTGGTGGAAAATCGATTTTTATTCGCAAATATCAGGGGTAAAAATAAGGCTCCCTTGTGTAAAGGGAGCTGTCATCGAAGATGACTGAGGGATTGTTTGCATTATGATTTCATTTTCGCAATAATCGATTTGTAGTATTTTGGACTCGCAGAAAACGGGTAAAAATAAGGCTCCCTCCGGGAGGGCGGCGTGCCGTATATCGGTATTGCTCCGCAAAAAACTTAAATAGAGTCGCAAAAGTTAATGCTCATCTTTTCGCCATACTCTCGGCGGAAAGATGAGCAGATGCAAAGCAGTTTAAGTTTTCGGGGCTTGCGTAATAATCTCGAAGAGATTATTACTTGCTTCTTACAAAAGCTCCCAAAAGCTCCCAAGAAAAAAATCAATCAAGCTTTACGCTTTTTGCGTATTTAAGCATATCATCCTTATACTTATCAAAGTTAGAAGATTTAGTACCGAACTGAATCATCCAGAAAGCGTCATCAGCCTCATAGAATGCAACTATATATGTATACTTATCGCCGTTTCCTTCTGTTTCAACGGTAATATACTTCAAGCCTTCGTCAGTCTCGACCTTATCATCGAAGTCATTAATTTCTTTAATCAAATCAATATATTTATCGAGTGTATCGGTCTCACTGCCAAGCAAAGAGAACTCCTCTTTAAGTGCATACACCATAATTTTAGTTGAAACATACGTTGCGGTATAATTAACAACGTCCTGTTCAACGAACGCTTCTGTAAGAGTAACAGTCATTCCCGCTTTTGAGAACGATTTTTCATCAGGCTCAAACAGTGAACATCCGCTAAGCATAAGCGTAAAAACAAGAACAACTGCCAGCGCTGCTTTAGAAAATAATTTCATGGTAATCCTCCTAAAAACAAATAATATGATTTAATTATATATGAACAACACAAAATTGTCAACCGTTATTTTGTTTTTAAACACAAAATAAGTCAATTCGTGGAAGAAAAGACACACCATAAAGGCTTTTCATCGTATTTCTTGAAATTGTATTATTTGCCTTATGCTTAACGTCTCCGCAAAACGGATTCAGTCGAAAAAATCCAAGTCTTATGACTTGGATTTTCCTTGGTGGAGTTAGGGGGATTCGAACCCCTGACCTGTTACATGCGAAGCAACCGCTCTCCCAGCTGAGCTATAACCCCGATTTGCAAATAAAGAAAGCTTATGTAAAAAAATATGGCGGAGAAGGAGGGATTTGAACCCTCGAAACGCTATCAACGTTTACACGATTTCCAGTCGTGCGCCTTAGGCCGCTCAGCCACTTCTCCACGCAATATTCATTATCAACGTTTAATATTATATCATTTCATGCTCATTTTGTCAATATTTAAATGCGTACGATACAAAAAAATTTCCGTCAAGGGTAGACTTCCATAAAGCAGGTTTTGCCTGCCGAAAAGCCAAAGGAGTACGAACATTTTGTTCGTACTCCTTTTCTATACTGCCTGGCGCTAACATAGCCTTCCTACGGGAGGAAGGTGGCACGCGAAGCGTGACGGAAGGAGCCCGCGTAACTTTAGAATTACACTAACTTTATCGCAACGCGCTCTCCCTCAGTCGCCTTCGGCGCCAGCTCACTCCCGGAGGGAGCCTTTAGTATGTGCGTCTCGAAAGTCCATCTGCTTTTCCTGACAAGCACTGCCTTTGTGGACACAAAAGCGAAGCCCCGCACAAGGCGGGGCAAAAAATTATAAGTTAAAAAGGGCATTGAAATCTTCACGGTCTCGGAGAGCATCGAAGTCTTTCCAAGTTAGATATTCTTTAAAATCTTCGACTAATGTAGTTGTTCCACTTACCGACATATCATTGCCGTCAAACTCCAATTTGTTCAGCACGGGACTGGTATAAAAAATAGCATTTTTCTTTGCATTCTCCAATACACCAACATAAGCTATCGCATATTCATAAGATGCTTTCAATGCAGAAATTGCTTCGTCAAATTTCTTTTCTCGTGTCAAACACATTGCTTGCCATATTTTATTGTGCATTAGAGTATCATTGTGATATAGATAATTACCGTCGGAAATAATCGTTTTAATAATGCTTTCTGCGGCTTTTATTGATGGAAGATCGTGCTTTCCCCATTCCAGCCATCCAACCAATTTATTCATACATCCGTGTATCAGTTTTTGCCTACATTTTTCTCTTTCATCGCCAACCAAACACCACATAAGCAATTCATCTGATTTCGGGTGCTGCTTGGCATAAGGAATTGCATCCTCTCTTCTTCCAATGTCGGGAAGGTTCATGACGATTCCGTAAATTGCATCATTCTTGACGTCATCGTCTGCGCAATCTTCTATTATCATTTCATAGTATTTTACGGCTTTTTGAAAATGCTCCTTTTGATTGTCCGAATATTTTACACAATTATGAATTGCATATGATGCTTCCGCATCTGCAAGCCACATTAGATAATCAAAATTTCCGGGATATTCAGAAACCGCCATCTTTGATATTTCATATCGTTTTTCGGTGTCTCCTGTATTCCACGTTTCCTGCCACATTTTCAATAATTCTTCTTGTCGTTCATCAACATCATTAGAAATACCAAAAAGTTCATCTGTTGTAACGTCAAGCAATCTTGCCAATGGCACTATCACAGAAAGGTCGGGAGACGCCGCACCCGTTTCCCATTTTGAAACCGCTTGAAATGACACATGAAGATATTCCGCAAGTTTTTCCTGTGTCATATCCTTTTTCTTTCTTAGTTCTTTTATTTTTATTCCAATGTGAGCCATAAATTAGTCTCCTTGTGAAAAGATAAGCGAGCTCTGCTTTCACTAATATTATATCATAAAATCAAAAGCAATCAATAACTTGTTTTTTGATGATAATTCAACTACCGTTCGAGTTTTGACATAAAATTGGCGCACCTGCTTTATCGCAGGTACACCAATGACGCTTGACTTTTTTGAAAAACAGTGTTAAAATACGTGTGTCGTGTATCGAGATGTGTAAATCCAGACGGTGATTTACACATCTTTTTTATATTTGGAGGAAAAAATGGACAAAGAAAATCAAAGTTTTTTAGCAGAGGAAAAAATAGGCACATTAATGAAAAAATATGCTGTTCCCTGCATTATTTCGTTGCTTGTCGCTGCTCTTTACAATATCGTAGACCAGATATTCATAGCCAACGCAAGCTATTTGGGTTCATACGGAAATGCCGCCAACACAGTAGTATTTCCGCTTACAGTCATAGCGCTCGCAATCGCGGTAATGATAGGTGACGGATGCTGTGCATTTGTCAGCATAAGTCTCGGAAAGAACAATAAAAACGATGTATGCCGCAGTATTACGAATGCAATCATGATTTCAGTTGTATGCGGAATAGTGCTTTGCCTGATTTACATCGTATTTATGAATCCGATCATTTCCATGTTCGGCGGTACGGTAAATGAAGAGACATTCCGTTGTTCGCATGAATATTTCTTCTACATATCGCTCGGAATCCCGTTTTATATGTTCGGGCAGGCTATGAATCCTGTAATACGTTCAGACGGCAGTCCGAAATTTGCAATGATTTCAACGCTCGTAGGTGCGCTGATAAACACAATTCTGGACCCGATATTCATATTTGTTTTCAAATGGGGCATGATGGGTGCCGCAGTAGCAACCGTACTCGGTCAGGTAGCAACGGCAGCACTCGCGATATATTACCTGTTCCACACAAAAACAGTGAAGCTTTCCGCAAAAGATTTTCGCGTTGATTTCAAAATAACGCTCAAGTTTCTTTCACTGGGTATCTGCAGTTTTTTGTCACAAATATCACTCGTTGCGGCAATGGCGGCAATCAATAATATGTTGAGAAAATACAGCGGACTTGACCCTATATTCTCCCAGACGCAATATGCGCAGATACCTATGGCTGTTGTCGGAATAGTAATGAAAGTATTTCAGATAGTCATATCGATAGTAGTCGGAATGGCGGCAGGATGTATACCGATTGTCGGCTACAATATAGGTGCAAGGCTTTACGACCGCGTTAAAAAGCTCTTCACAAAGCTGCTCTTAGCCGAAGCCTGCACGGGTGCCGTTGCATTTATTATTGTGGAATTCTTCCCCAATCAGCTTATAATGCTGTTCGGTGCTGCCGGTGAAAGCGTTTATTATACGGAATTTGCGATCAAATCGTTCCGCATATACTTGTGCATGATAATTCTTGCCTGCGTAAATAAAGCAACATTTATATTTCTGCAAGCAATGGGTAAGGCATTTACCTCTACAATGCTTTCTATGATAAGAGAAATTGTTTTTGGCGTAGGTTTTGCGCTTATTCTACCTGTCTATTTCGGACTTGACGGAGTGCTTTACTCAATGCCGGTTTCCGATGTGCTGACATTTGTCGCATCGTTGATCATAATTATCACAACATATAAACAACTGAATAAAAACAAAGGCGCAATACCTGCTTCCGCATAAGAGAAATAAAAGCAAAATAATTTGACCGCAGGCAATATACTTCGCTTGCGGTCAATTTTTTATTGTGTAAAATATATTTTCAAAGGCTTAACGTTGTCCGCCAATGCAATATTATTTTTCTTTATAATACAGCAGGCAATGGCAATAGCCCTCAAAATTCGGGTCGGCAATCTGTTCTCTGAATTCCTTGCACATACATTTTGTGTCTTCGTTTCTGTCCAATCTGCAAGGGCAATATCCGCCTGTGCGTTTAAGACCTTCCTTGACTGTCGCCACAACTTCCTTGTCATCGTTAAAACGAATTTTTTTCATATTTATCCATATGACCTTTCTTTCACTTCAGTTCGTTTATGACTGCAACGATTTCCTCTTTTGCCCTGTATCCGACGAGCTTTTGAACAACACTTCCGTCCATTATGAACACAAGCGTAGGAATATTCATAATGCCGTATTTGCTTGCAAGCCCCGGCTCATCGTCAACATTTATTTTGCAGAACTTTACATCTGTCATTTCTTCGCTTATGCTTTCCATAATCGGCGCCAACATTCTGCACGGTCCGCACCATGACGCCCAAAAATCAACAACAACGAGCTTATCCGAATTTTCAACTTCTGCTTTATAATTATCTTTTGTTACTATTGTCATAATAATTCTCCTTACAATTCATTTTATACCGGAAAATGAGTCGGTTTTGCCGTTTTTCCGTTACATACTTATTTTATCACAACAACGTGAATTTCACAACATAAAATTAAAAAAAATCAAAAAATATTCACACATCATAAAAAGAATACGGGACTTTACCGCAAAAGCCCCGTAAAATCATTTTTCATACCATAATATTTCCGAATCCCTTTGATCTCTTGTAATCCACGAACTCTTCATACGTTCCCATGCGGTCGATAATTCCGTCAGGCGTTATTTCAATCACTCTGTTTGCGACCGTGTTCATCATTTCATAGTCGTGCGAGCTGAAAATAACGTTGCCTTTGAATTTGCACAAGCCGTTATTTACCGCTGTTATGGATTCCAGATCCAAGTGATCCGTCGGCTGATCCAAAAGAAGCATATTCGAGCCGAAAAGCATCATTCTCGAGAACATACAGCGTACCTTTTCCCCACCCGACAAAACGTTTACGGGCTTGAACACGCTTTCATCGGAAAAGAGCATTTTGCCGAGGAAGCCTCTCAAATAAGTTTCCGTCTGATCCTTTGAATACTGTCTCATCCAATCGAGAATGCTTTCGTTATGGTTTTCAAAAAATGCAGTATTGTCGTGAGGAAAATAAGATTTTGTTATGCTTATTCCCCACTTAACAGTACCCGAATCCGGAGCTTCCTCTTCCATAAGTATCTTAAAGAGAGCCGTAACAGCCATATCATTTCCGACAACGGCAATTTTGTCGCCCTTGTTCACGGAAAAAGACACGTTTGAGAAAAGCTTTTCTCCGTTGAGCGTCTTTGACAAGGAATCAACCGTAAGAATATCCTTTCCCGGTTCCCTGTCCATATCAAAGCCTATAAAAGGATAACGTCTGCTTGAAGCGGGAAGCTCTTCAACAGTAAGCTTATCTATGAGCTTACGTCTTGCAGTCGCCTGCCTTGATTTTGATTTGTTTGCCGAGAATCGGTTAATAAACTCCTGCAATTCTTTTATTTTGTCTTCGTTTTTCTTGTTCTGTTGCTTTATCATTCTTTGTATGAGCTGACTTGATTCATACCAGAATTCATAGTTGCCGACATACATTTTTA
>CAMEIT010000060.1 GCA_945918795.1 uncultured Clostridia bacterium
ATAGAATTTCTTCTACAAGGTCGTAATTTTATTTTGTTTTGCCTATTGTGTTATAAGGCAGTTTGCCCTTTCACATCATCATTACATTATTTCTTGTCCTTTATAGCAGCCTGTGCAGCAGCAAGACGAGCTATCGGAACACGGAATGGTGAGCATGAAACATATGACAAGCCAAGCTTATGGCAGAATTCAACAGATGTCGGATCACCACCATGTTCACCGCATATACCGATGTGCATATTCGGGCGAACAGAACGTCCGAGCTTAACAGCCATATCCATGAGCTTACCTACACCGTCTTGGTCGATCTTAGCAAACGGATCATTCTCATATATCTTATTGTCATAATAAGCGTTAAGGAATTTGCCTGCGTCATCACGGCTGAAACCGAATGTCATCTGTGTAAGGTCATTTGTACCGAAGCAGAAGAATTCAGCTTCCTTTGCAATCTCGTCTGCAGTAAGAGCTGCTCTCGGGATTTCTATCATTGTACCAACCTCGTACTTAAGGTCAGAGCCTGCAGCAGCAATTTCTGCGTCAGCAACAGAAACAACGATCTTCTTAACGAATGCGAGCTCTTTAACATCGCCGATAAGAGGAATCATGATTTCAGGAAGAACATTCCAATCCGGATGTGCCTTCTTAACGTTGATAGCAGCGCGGATAACAGCCTTTGTCTGCATCTTCGCGATTTCAGGATATGTTACGGAAAGACGGCAGCCACGGTGTCCCATCATCGGGTTGAATTCATGCAAGCCTGCAATTATTGTCTTGATTGCTTCAACAGACTTACCCTGTGCGGCAGCAAGAGCTTCAATATCCTTTTCCTCTGCAGGAACGAATTCATGAAGCGGCGGATCAAGGAATCTTATAGTAACAGGGCATCCTTCAAGAGCCTCATAGAGCTGTTCAAAATCTTTCTGCTGGAGCGGAAGGAGTTTTTCAAGAGCTGCTTCTCTCTCTTCAACAGTGTCAGAGCAAATCATCTCACGGAATGCCGCAATCTTATCAGGTTCAAAGAACATATGCTCTGTACGGCAAAGACCGATACCTTCTGCGCCAAGCTCACGTGCCTTCTTGGCATCCTTAGGAGTATCGGCGTTTGTTCTTACGCCGAGAGCCTTATATTTGTCGGCAAGTTCTTACCTGGAGTTTTCTGAACTCGTCTGCCCAAGCCATGATTCTGCCGAACTCACCGACAATAGCTGCGTCAACAGTATCAATTTTGCCGTCATAAACATTACCCGTTGAGCCGTCAATTGAAAGATAATCGCCCTCATGATACGTTTTTCCTGCAAGAACAAACTTCTTGTTTTCTTCATCCATTGCAATAGCGGAACAGCCTGATACACAGCAAGTCCCCATACCACGTGCAACAACGGCAGCGTGTGATGTCATACCGCCGCGAACAGTAAGTATGCCCTGAGCTGCCTTCATGCCCTCGATATCTTCCGGAGAAGTCTCAAGACGAACAAGAACAACCTTCTTGCCTGCGGCTTTCCAAGCCTTTGCATCTTCAGCTGAGAATACTATCTGACCGCAAGCAGCACCCGGTGAAGCAGCGAGTGCTTTTGCAACCGGCTTTGCAGCCTTAAGTGCCTTAGGATCAAACTGTGGATGGAGAAGCGTATCAAGGTTTCTCGGGTCGATCATTGAAACAGCCTGTTCCTTTGTTATCATGCCCTCATCAACGAGATCGCAAGCAATCTTAAGAGCAGCCTTAGCTGTTCTCTTACCGTTACGGGTCTGGAGCATATAAAGCTTTCTGTCTTCTATTGTAAATTCCATATCCTGCATATCATGGTAATGATTTTCAAGAGTATGGCATATTCCTACAAACTGTTCATAAACCTCAGGCATAATTTCAGCCATCTTTGATATAGGCATAGGAGTACGAACACCTGCAACAACGTCCTCGCCCTGTGCGTTCATAAGGAACTCACCCATAAGCTTCTTTTCACCTGTTGCCGGGTCACGTGTAAATGCAACGCCTGTACCGGATGTCTCACCCATGTTACCGAAAGCCATCATCTGTACGTTAACGGCTGTACCCCAAGAGTAAGGAATATCGTTATCACGTCTGTAAACGTTAGCACGCGGATTGTCCCATGAACGGAAAACCGCTTTGATAGCGCCCATGAGCTGTTCCTTAGGATCAGTCGGGAAGTCTACACCGATCTTAGCCTTATACTCAGCCTTGAACTGCGAAGCGAGTTCTCTGAGATCTGCTGCCGTAAGCTCGATATCCTGAGTTACGCCTTTTTCTTCTTTCATTTTATCGATAAGCTGTTCAAAGTACTTCTTGCCGACTTCCATAACAACATCGGAATACATCTGGATGAATCTTCTGTAGCAGTCCCAAGCCCAACGCTCATTGCCGGACTTCTTTGCAATTACATTTACAACTTCTTCATTAAGACCGAGGTTAAGAATAGTATCCATCATGCCCGGCATAGAAGCTCTTGCACCGGAACGTACGGAAACAAGAAGCGGATTCTCAAGATCTCCGAACTTTTTGCCGGTGATCTCTTCCATCTTGCCAATATATTCCATAATTTCAGCCATAATCTCGTCATTGATCTGTCTGCCGTCCTCATAGTACTGCGTGCAGGCCTCTGTCGTGATCGTAAAGCCCTGCGGAACAGGGAGACCGAGATTTGTCATCTCTGCGAGGTTAGCACCCTTACCGCCGAGAAGATTTCTCATCGAAGCATTACCTTCTCTGAACAAATACACATACTTTTTACTCATTATGTATGTCCTCCTACATATTTATATAAATATTATTTCCTTTTGTCCTAAAATTATACATGAGACAGAGCTAACTCTATCTGTAATATGATACATTATTTTTATGATTTTGTCAACCGTTATTTTTTAAATTTTACATAAATATGTGTTAAAACCGCATCAAGTTCATAAGAAATCAGTTATTGTGTCGTCAAAGCTTAAAATCAAATACAAAAAATCGTTTTTCTTTTTTGATCGGGCATTTTCCAAACGCATTTTTTGCTATTGAAAAATTAAATAATGTATGTTAAAATTATTTCATTACTTAGCAAAGGAGAAAAGCAATGAATTCATATACGGTAAAAAAGGCTGTACATTCTTTTTCATGGTCGGAAACGGAGTGTGGCAAAATCAATATTTTCAACTGGGAAAAATTTACGGGATACGACCCTCAGGCAGAGTTTCAGATGATTCATGACGACAAAAATATATATATCAGATTGACCGCCCACAATGACTACATAGTGTCTAAATGTAAAAACATAAACGACATGGTCTGCGGTGACAGCTGTATGGAAGCATTTTTCACAATACCGAGCAAGCCGGATACGTATTTCAATTTTGAATTCAATTCGGCAGGAGTAATGTTTCTCGGTTGCGGCAAGTCGCGTTCGGGCAGAACAACCGTCGACCCGGAAATTATTAAAAAATATGTTACAGTAATGGCAGAAGCCGATAAAATTCCGCAAAACCAAAGAGGAAAATGGCAGATCACGGCAATAATAAATAAAGCGCTCTTCCCCGTTCTTGTAGGAACAGAATTTACTCCGGGCAAAGCCAAGGGGAGCTTCTATAAGTGCGGCGACAGAGTAATACCGCATTTCATAGCATGGAACAAAATCGGCACCGATCACCCGGATTTCCATACTCCGGAATATTTCGGCGATATAATATTTGAATAATAAATGAAAGGCAAAAATTATGAGCATAACAAAAAAAAGCTTTGGTTTCAAGGACGGCAAAGAAGTATTCCTGTACACACTTAAAAATGAACTCGGAACAACTCTCGATATCACAACATACGGCGGAGCACTTGTCCGCATAATAACAAAAGACAAGGACGAAAATTTCAGAGACGTTATTCTCGGATATGATTCGCTTGAAGGCTACATAAACGGCACGTCTCACCAGGGCGCTCTTGTAGGTCGCTTTGCCAACAGAATAAGCGGCGGACGCTTTACTCTTGACGGCGTTGAATATACGCTTGACAAAAACGACCACGGAGTAAACTGTCTGCATGGAGGCAACACGGGCTACAATACGAGAGTATGGGACGTTTTGTATACGGCAGACGGCAAGGAGCCTTCCCTTTCACTTATTTACGTAGACCCGGACGGCACCGAGAATTTCCCGGGAACTGTAAAAGTAAACGTTATCTATACGCTCACAACCGATAACTCGGTTAAAATAGAATACTATGCCGAGACAGACAAGCCGACCGTAATAAACCTCACAAACCACACATATTTTAACCTCAACGGTTATGATTCGGGCGATATACTAAGCCATGAGGTTCAGATATTTGCAGATTATTTCACGCCCGCAAACAAAGACCTTGTGCCTACGGGAGAAATTCGTGCTGTTAAAGATACTCCTTTGGATTTTACTTCTCCGAAGCCGATTTCAAAAGACCTTTACAGCGATTATGAACAGCTTAAAATAGGCTCCGGCTACGACCATAACTTCATAACAGGCGACGCGGGCATAATGAAGCACATTGCTGTTGTAACAGCAGAAAGCGGAATAGTAATGAACGTTTATTCCGATAAACCTGCCGTTCAACTTTATATAGGCAACTTCCTTAACGGTGAGACGGGCAAAAATTCTTCCAAGCTCAACAAGAGATGCGGTCTTTGCCTTGAGACGCAGTATTATCCGGATTCCCCCAATCATCCCGAGTTCCCCTCATGCGTGCTCAGACCGGGAGAACCGTATCATTTTTCTACTGTATATAATTTCTCGCATAAATAAGCTCGCAAAAAAGTTTTCGTAAAACCGCTTTTTGCATCTTGACAAGACCTCAATAAGGTGTTATAATAGTCGTAATAAGGGAGTAGTCGGCGCTTGTCAAAGCGTTATAAAACCAACATCATTGATTTTTAATCATGGTTTTATCTTAAATGACCAGACTTATCTGACAGTATAATGGCGGATAAGTCTTTTTGGTACCTTGTTAGTTATATATATTATTGAGGGAGTAATTCCACAGTATGTGCGGCAAAGTCAACAATCGGCTCAAAAAAGCCTGGCTTACCGGTAAAGAATGAGACTCATATACACGGCTGATGTCTGCGTATATGAGTTTTTTGTTTCTCACAAGCAATATTCGGGCTATTAAAACAATTTAGCCTTATAAATATTGTGCCGCAATGCGGCATATAAATAAATAACACCGTCTGAAAACGGCAAAAGAGGAGGTTCACAAATTGAAAGAGTACTTATCAAACTCGAGTGAAGTAATCGCTAATCAAAAAACTTCCCTCGAAGGGCTTACAGAAGAAGAAGCCTCGGCAAGACTGAGCGCTTACGGACACAACAAGCTCAAAGAAGGCAAAAAAGAAAGTCTTCTGCACAGATTTTTCAAGCAGTTTGCAGATCCGATGACAATCATACTGCTTGCTGCCGCCCTTATTTCCGGCGCACTTACGATATATAACAATGTATCGGGCGCAGAAAAAGAATTTCCGTCGGACGTAATAATAATAATGGCAGTTGTCATAATAAACGCCATACTCGGAGTTGTTCAGGAAAGCAAGGCAGAAGCGGCAATCGCGGCTTTGCAGGAAATCGCCGCCGCAACATCAAAGGTTATCCGCTCGGGCAAACAGTTGACCGTCAGAAGCGACGACCTCGTGCCGGGCGACATAATCGTTCTCGAAGCGGGAGACGCAGTGCCTGCCGACGCGCGCATTGTCGAATGTGCAAGCATGAAGATAGAAGAAGCAGCACTGACGGGTGAATCTGTGCCTGTCACAAAGGTTTCGGAAGCGCTTTCAGCAAAAGGCGAAGCCGATGTTCCCCTCGGCGACAGAAAAAACATGGTATACATGGGCAGTACGGTAGTTTACGGAAGAGGTAAAGCTGTCGTTACGGGAACAGGCATGAATACCGAAATGGGCAAAATCGCAGATGCGCTTACTCAGGCTCAGGATTCAAAAACTCCGCTCCAAATAAAGCTCGCACAGCTTTCAAAAGTGCTTACTTATCTCGTTATAGGAATATGTATATTCATATTTGCCGTTTCGCTCATCAAAGCTGGCTCTCTTGAATTTGAGACGGTTCTCAACACATTCATGATAGCGGTATCGCTTGCAGTTGCGGCTATCCCCGAGGGACTTGCAACAGTTGTCACGATAGTTCTGTCAATAGGCGTTACAAATATGTCAAAGCGCAGTGCTATAATAAGGAAGATGACAGCCGTTGAGACACTCGGCTGTACGCAGATAATTTGCTCCGATAAAACGGGTACTCTCACGCAGAACAAAATGACTGTCGTTGAGCATTACGGCAGTAACGAAAAGCTCATTGCAAACGCCATGTCGCTGTGCTCCGATGCCGAGATCGATGCCGAATCGGCAAGTGCGGTAGGCGAGCCGACAGAATGTGCTCTCGTAAACTATGCTCACAAGCTCGGACTCGATAAAAACAACGAAAAGAAGAACTATGTTCGTATAGGCGAAGTGCCGTTTGATTCGGGAAGAAAAATGATGACAACCGTTCATCGCCGCGAAAACGGTGAACTTGTTCAGTTCACAAAGGGCGCGCCCGATGAAATACTCAAGAGATGTTCGTTCGTTTATGAAGAAAACGGCGATATTGAGCCTATGTCGCAAAAGAAATTCGCTGCAATAACAAGCGCCAACAAAAAAATGGCTGATTCGGCACTCAGAGTTCTTGCCGTTGCAATGAAGAAGCTTGACAAAGAGCCGTCCGTTTACGAGTCGGAAGCGCTTGAAAATGAGCTTGTATTCATCGGACTTGTCGGAATGATAGACCCCGTTCGTCCCGAGGTTAAGCCCGCAATTGACGAATGCCGCAGTGCAGGCATACGCCCCATAATGATAACAGGCGACCACAAGGATACGGCTGTTGCAATCGCAATGCAGCTCGGAATCATAAATTCGCCCGAAGAAGCAATAACGGGCGCAGAGCTTGACAAAATATCAGACGAGGAATTTGAAACGGCTGTTGAAAAATATTCCGTATATGCCCGCGTTCAGCCCGAGCATAAAACCAGAATCGTCAACGCATGGCGCAAAAAAGGTAAGGTTACCGCTATGACGGGCGACGGCGTTAACGATGCTCCGTCAATTAAAAATGCGGACATAGGCGTCGGCATGGGTATAACCGGAACGGACGTAACAAAAAATGTTGCCGATATGATACTTGCCGATGATAATTTCGCAACGATAGTTTCTGCTGTCGGCGAAGGCAGACGTATATATGATAACATCCGAAAGGCAATTCAATTCCTGCTCGCATCTAACCTTGCAGAGGTGCTCTCGATTTTCATTGCTACGTTGCTCGGCTTTACAATATTCAAGGCGCCTCACTTGCTCTGGATAAATCTTATTACCGACTGCTTCCCTGCTCTCGCACTCGGTATGGAAAAGCCCGAAAAGGATATTATGAACCGTAGTCCGCGAAACGCTAAAGAAGGCATATTCGCAGGCGGCGTGGGCTTTGCAGTGGCATATCAGGGCGTGCTCGTTACACTCATTACTCTCGCATCGTACTTCATAGGAAGATACGTGCTCTTTGACGGGTATCACGCTGTTTCGGGCGCTACCGCCGCAACTCTCGGATATACTGCCGCAGACCTCGGTACGTCAATGGCGTTCCTTACTCTCTCTATGTGCGAGATTTGCCATTCGTTTAATATGCGCTCACTCCATGGCTCTATTTTCAAAATGAATCATCAGAATGTGTGGCTCTGGGGCGCTGCCATTGCGTCTCTGTTCGCAACAACAATAGTAGTTGAGGTTCCCGTGCTCGCTGAAGCGTTCGACTTCGCAAGACTTGACCTCCTCGAATATCTCGTCGCTTTCGGACTCGCATTGTCAATAATCCCTATCGTTGAATTTACTAAATTCGTATACCGCTCTGTTCATAAGAAATGATTTATTTCGGGGCTTTTATTCGTGGGGCTTTGCCCCACACCCCACAAGCCTTTTTTTCGTGAGGCTGCCGCCTCACACTCCGCCAAGCCTTTGAAAAGGCTTGACCGAAACTTTAAAATACTTTGTATCTGTCCTCAAGCGATGCCTGTGGTAGTCATCGCTCGAGGACATTTAATTTTATTTTCTTTTTAAGTGATACGTGACTTATGATTGAATATTCACAATAATCAATTTGAGGCATAAAATTTGTTTTTATTTGTAAAACTCGGATAAAAAGAAGGCTTCCTCCGGGAGGAAGCCGACGCCGTAGGCGACTGAAGGAGAGTGCGACACAATAAATTCAGTCTTGATTTACTGTCATATAAGACTCCTTCTACCGCTTACATGGTTGACATATTGCCATTTACTTTTTTAGTGAAATGTGCCGTATATCAGCATTGTTCCGTAAAAAACTTAAATAGAGTCGCAAAAGTCAATGCGCATCTTTTCGTCATACTCTCGACGGAAAGATGCGCAAGATGCAAAGCAGTTTAAGTTTTCGGGTTTGGACGCTTTTTTCAAAAGCGTCCAAGAGAAAATATCCGAGCTATACGCTTTTTGCTTTCGGTGCTGACGTACTCATCGCCGAAGCTGTCTGCGATCTCATAATTTTTGACAGCCTGAGAATATTGACCGAGAAGTTCAAGCGTTCTCGCGTAAATATAGTAATATCCCGCATCGTTGCGGTCTATAAAAAGGAGTGTATCGGCATCTTGAAGTGCCTCTTGTCCCATATTCAGCCTGATATACGCTTTACATCTGTTATAATACGCATATTTATTAAGCGGTGAGAGCTTTAATGCCGTAGTAAAACAGCATACCGCATGACGCAAGTCCGATTCTTCGGCATCTGCCCGTTCGAGCATCACGCAACCGGCGTTTATGTACACTGCCTCCATGCTCGGTCTTAACCTGTGCGCTTCGTTGAATTGTCTGAACGCCTCGTCGTATTCCCCGATGTCAGCATAAAGTATTCCGCACATCATATGCAGCTGAGCGTCGGCCTTTACCATATTTAATGCGTTGTCTATCATATTTACAATACTGCTGTCCCGTGACTTTACCGCCGCCATGGCAAGATTTGCATAGCACCCTACCGCAAGCGGCATATATTTTACGGCAGAAAGGAATTCCGTCTCGGAAAGCCCATACTCACCCATATTGTACAGCGCACAGCCTCTTATAAAATGCGCTTCAAACACATTTTTGTTCAGCTCCAGAACCCTGTTACAGCATTCCACCGCACATACGTTTGCACCCTCGGAAAGCCTTCTTTGAGCCATGTTTATTATGTAGCGTCCGTTGTCGGCAAGAAATTCTATCATATGTTAAATACATTTCTTTATCTTAAAAATCAGAGTGCCGAATCCGTATTGTACAAGCCTCTGTGTTCGGCAATAAATTTTGAGATAGGTCCCGGTATGCTTATGCTGTGCGGATGATGATTGCAGTCCGGCTTTACAATGGTAAGAATGTCGCTGTTTTTTTTCCTGTAAAGTGAATCGAATATTTCTCCGTTTTCAACGTAAGGAACGACCTCATCGCTGTCTCCCGCGCACAAAACAACGGGGATATTGTTTTCAAGCAAAATATCCACCTTGTCGAGAGGATTGTCCTTGAACTCGACAATAGATTTAACGTCCGTTAGACCGAAGCAGTTTTTGCACTCGTCCCATTCTGTCGGCGCACCAGCGCCTATTCCGAGTCCTGCCGGCCAGCTTCTTATATCGAGCACAGGGGCATCAAGGTAGAGCACGCTTATATCCTCGGGATACTTTGCAGTATAGTTTACCGAATAAAGTCCGCCTCTGCTGAAGCCGAAAATATCAGCCTTGTCCGACAGATCATACTCTTTTGTTATGAAATCGAAAAAGCCTTTCATAAGCTCCACCGCCTCCGGACAACCGTACATATCGCTTATACCGTAATATGCAATATGCCAGCCCTTTGCAAGCAGATCCATATCCACACTGTCAAATGCAGAGAAAAATTCCGCTCTCCATACCCAAGGTCTGCCCTCAGCAGCTTTTTTCGGCTTTACCAATATATATTCGTGTCCGTTAAAATCCGCATCAATTCTCTCATAAGTTCTCCATTCCGTTACAAGCACGTTTACCACCTCATATCATCATATCAAAATCAGCCGCCCGAATTTTTCGTTGCGGCATTAACGTAATTATATCACACGCCATACGAAATCGTTATTCACCTATGCAAATTTTAACAGAAAATTAATATCTTACACTGCCGAATATTCTCTCAAAACGACCGCTTGGGCGCAATCCGTTGACAAAATTCAAGCAGTATATTATACTCACGTTTGTAAGGAGGAATTAAACGATGAATGCAATAGAAATTCACGAGCTTACAAAGCAGTACAAAGACAAAACAGCCGTTGACAGATTGACACTCGATATAAAGCAGGGCGAGCTTTTCGCACTTCTCGGCGTAAATGGCGCAGGAAAAACAACAACCGTAAAAATGCTCTCATGTCTTATAAAGCCGACCTCGGGTGACGCAAGGATCATGGGATACAGCATCACAAATGAGCCTGAAAAAGTAAAACAGATCATAAACGTATCTCCGCAGGAAAGCGCCGCCGCGCTGAATCTGACAGTCAGAGAAAATCTCGAATTTATAGCGCAGATATACGGATATTCGGCCGTAGAGGCAAAGAAGGCCGCTCTTGATATAATAGAAGAAATGTCGCTTGAAAGCGTAAGCTCCTCAAAAGCCAAAATTTTATCGGGAGGCTACATGAGGCGTCTGAGCATAGCAATGTCTGTTATAACAAAGCCGCAAATACTTTTTCTCGACGAACCGACACTCGGGCTTGACGTGCTTGCGCGCCGCGAGCTGTGGGGAGTTATAGAGCGTCTCAAGGAAAAGACAACCGTAATACTCACAACGCATTATATGGAAGAAGCCGAACAGCTTGCCGACAAGATAGCCATCATATCAAGCGGCAGACTCAGAGCATCGGGAAGTGCCGAGCAGTTAAAAGCCGAATCGGGCACAAATACGCTTGAAGACGCTTTTGTAAAGATCGCATCGGCACAAGACGACAAATAACGTTTTTACCGTATTTTACGGTCATAATGATTTTCAAAACGAAAGGATTGCCATGAAAACACTCATATTTGCAAAAAGAAACATGAAAGAAATAATTCGCGACCCACTTACGGTATTTTTCGGTCTGTGCTTTCCGGTCATAATAATGCTCCTGCTGACCTTGATACAGTCCAACATTCCGACGGAGCTTTTTTCGATAAATAAGCTTGCACCGGGAATATCGGTATTCGGCTTGTCGTTCATATCGCTGTTTTCGGGAATGCTCATTGCCAAAGACAGATCGTCGGCATTTTGCCTCAGGCTCTATTCGTCACCGATAAAGCCGTATCAGTTCATATCGGGATACATAATACCGTTTATTCCGTTGGCACTGCTTCAAAGTGCGTTATGCCTTATTATTGCCATTCCGCTGGGATTAAAGCCCGGAATCGGAATGCTGACAGTGCTTATTGCTTCAATACCCGCATCCTTTTTGTATATCGGAATAGGCATACTCTGCGGAACTTTCCTTTCCGACAAACAGGTAGGCGGCATTTGCGGAGCACTGCTTACAAATGTATCGGCGTGGTTGAGCGGAATATGGTTTGATTTGTCTCTTCTGGGAAAAACTCTTGAAGGTATTGCAAAAAGTCTGCCGTTTGCAAACGCCGTAATATCGGTTCAGGCTGTTTTTGCGGGAGACTTGACGGAGGCACTGAAACCGATTATAATAGTATCAGCATACGCCGCGGCATTGTTTGCAGGTGCAGTTATACTTTTTTCCGCAAAAATAAAAAGCGATAATAAATAATCCTTAAAGGGAGAGCTTGAAGTGTACGTAAAAGTTGAAACAGACAGTTCGCTGAAAAACGGTGAAATAATAATCAAGGCAAACAAAGCAAACGGGGAGCTTGCTCAAATTGTCAATCTGTTGAACAGCATTGACGAAAACAAAATACCTGCGTTCAGGGACAAAGAAATCTTCTTTATAAACGTAAAGGACATAGAATATTTCTATACGGAAAACAAAAAAGTATTTATAGATTTTAAGACGGGCAAGTACGAAATAAAATACAAAATTTATGAGCTGGAAGAAAAATTCTGTGCCTCTCGTTTTGTGAAAATCGAACAGGGCGTCATAGCAAATACGGATAAAATCAAAAACATAAAAATGCTTTTCAACGGCACAATGCAGATTACGTTTCTGAGCGGCAATGTACAGTATGCAAGCAGAAGATGCGTATCTCAGATCAAAAAAAGGTTGGGAATATAATGGTTAAAGAATTATTGAAACGCGGTTTTATAGGAATAGGCATCGCAAGCCTTGTCTGCTCTCTTGTATCGGTAATAACATATTCGTGCGGCGTTGATTTTTCGTCATACGGAATAATGGACTTCGTGCTCAATCAGCTCGGATATTCTTTTATCGGCTTTGTGACGGCGTGCGCAAGTCTCCTCTTTGAGATAAAAAAGTTCTCGCGCCTGAAAGCAACTATCCTGCATTTTTTCGCCATACTCACGTCCTACGCTCTGGCAGGCTTTGCGGCAGGCTGGTTCAAGGCATGGGGAGTATCGCTGTTGATTCCCGCGGCGTGCTTTCTCGTCTCGTACGTTATAACGTGGTTTGCGGTTTATTTTTCGGTCAAACGCAGTGTTGCCCTGATAAACAAAAAGCTTTCGGAAAAATAGGTTTGCATTTTAACAAAAATGTAAAAAAATATATAATTTCTCTCCGTAGCATTTGACAAAACATTACATGTATGCTAAAATATGGATTATAAAGCATCAGGAGGGGAATCTATGCGAAAAATAAAATTTATACTCAAACGTATAAAGGAAATGGATTATAAGGCATTTTTCAGTGAAATAAACAAGCTTCACAAAAAATCGCACAAATGCCGTATATATCTGTTCTTTGACATAATAAGCTGCGGCTTCAAGTACGGTGCTGGATACAAGGATTATGAGCTTTATGAGTTCTACAACCTCACGCCTGCACAGAGAGCAACATACGTTGTACGCACAACAAACAATCTCGTAATTGCACACTGCAATGACAAAAATTATTACCATTGCATGAACGACAAGGTTGAATTCAACGAGAGATATTCGGAATACATAAAGCGCGATTGGCTCGATTTCAGAACTGCTTCCAAAGAAGATTTCATCAGATTTATTGACGGCAAAAAAGCAATTATCGTAAAGCCGGTAGATGCGTCCTGCGGCGTCGGCGTACGGAAAATCACAGTCAACGGCGTTGAAAGCTACGATTCCATTTATAACGAGCTTAAGCAAACTCAAGGTGCAGACCTACTTGAGGATTACGTAATACAGCATCACGAAATGTCGGCTTTATATCCTCATTCGGTAAATACGTGCCGAATAATGACTCTTCTTAAAAAATCAGAGGTACACATTGTTTTTGCCGCAATCAGAATAGGCAATCACGGCAAAGTCGTTGACAACATAAACAACGGCGGAATATTTGCTCCTATTGATATTAAAACGGGAACAGTCGTTTATCAGGGCTGTGACAAAGACGGCAATACATATCAGGAGCATCCCATGACGGGGCACAAAATCTG
>CAMEIT010000061.1 GCA_945918795.1 uncultured Clostridia bacterium
AAAAGCGTCCAAAAGAAAAAAAAAAAAAAAAATAAAAAAGCGGTCTGCAATACAGCAAACCGCTCAAAAGCATTGAAAACAAAATTACTTTATTTCAACCTTAGCGCCGACTTCTTCGAGAGTCTTCTTCATATTTTCAGCGTCAGCCTTAGCAACGCCTTCCTTCAATGTTCCGGGAGCGCCGTCTACGAGAGCCTTAGCTTCCTTAAGTCCAAGACCTGTAATATCACGAACAGCCTTAATAACCTTAATCTTTTCAGCGCCTGCTTCAGCGAGAACAACTGTGAACTCAGTCTTTTCTTCCTCAACCGGAGCTGCTGCTGCTGCGCCTGCTGCTGCAACCGGAGCTGCTGCGCTAACGCCGAACTCTTCTTCGAGAGCCTTAACTAAATCTGCCAATTCCAAAATTGTCATGCTTTTAATAGCTTCTAAAATTTCATTCTTATCCATTGTTATTTCTCCATTTCAATATTAATTAATTTATTCCGCAGCTGCTTCTGTTGCGGCACCCTTGCTCTCTGCGATAGCGTTCAAAACGCGAGCCAAGCCTGACAGCGGAGCCATCATGCTGCCGAGCATTTTTGCAATAAGTTCTTCCTTCGACGGGATTGTAGCGAGCTTTTCAACCATAGCCTTATCATAGTAATCGCCATCTACAATACCAGCCTTAAGATCCATCTTCTTGAATTCATCAACGTACTTCTTAGCGATTTTAGCCGGAGCAACAGGATCCTTCATGCCGAATGCTATTGCCGTCGAGCCGCTGAGAACATCGTTGATCTTCTCGTCATAGCCACATTCCTTAGCTGCAATTTTAATAAGAGTATTCTTATAAACCTTGCAGTCAACGTTGTTTTCGCGGAATTCTTTTCTCATTTTTGTGGCTTCTTCAACGTTGATTCCGATGTAGTCGAAGAAAATCACACCTTTAGCTTCGCGCATTTTGGATACGATTTCCTGAACTACAACCTTTTTGTCTTCTAAATTATTACTCACTGATAACCTCCATAAAACAGAGCTTTCGTAAAGCAAACTTGCCATAAACAAAAGCCCCGCACAAAAACTTATGCGAGGCTGTTATATCCAACTAAGTATATATACATCACCTCGGCAGGCTGTCGCCATTTACCCGAAAACATCTGAATCAATGTTATTCGGACCTGCTGTCTTTGGTAAGCTGCTTTCTTATTTAATTTTTAGTTATTCGTTATCAGAAGGTTGTTACCATTCTGATTCCGGGGCCCATTGTGCTTGAGAGCACAACACTCTTAATATAGGTACCCTTTGCGGAAGCCGGTTTAGCCTTAATAATCGCGCCGATAAGAGTATTGAAATTATCTGCGAGTTTATCTGCGTCAAATGAAGCCTTGCCTACCGGAACGTGAATGATAGCTGTTTTATCAACTCTGTATTCAACCTTACCTGCTTTAATTTCCTTTACGGCATTTGCAATCTCATTTGTAACCGTACCTGACTTCGGGTTAGGCATCAAGCCCTTAGGTCCGAGAACCTTACCCAACTTACCGAGAAATCTCATCATATCCGGAGTTGCTACGCAAACATCGAAATCGAAAAAGTTTTCTCTGGCAATCTTATCTACCAATTCTTCGCCGCCTACGATATCAGCGCCTGCGTTCTGAGCCTCTGTTGCCTTGTCGCCCTTTGCGAAAACAAGGACTCTCTGAGTTTTACCTGTTCCGTGAGGAAGAACTACAACGCCACGAACCATCTGGTCAGCATGACGAGGGTCAACGCCCAATCTGATAGATACTTCAATAGTTTCGTCGAATTTAGCTGTTGCAGTTTGTTTTACAAGTGCCATTGCCTCATCGACAGTGTAGCTACGGCTTGCATCAACGAGCTTTTTAGCCGCGCCAAATCTTTTAGTTTCTTTCATTTTACCTCCTTGTGGTCAGTCAATGCTTTTTGCATCTCCCACATACGTACATTTGAAGTACGTCCGAAATTTGTACTTGCCGTCAGTCTACGACGGTAATTCCCATGCTTCTTGCCGAACCGGCAATCATGCTCATTGCTGCTTCTTCGCTTGCTGCGTTAAGATCTTCCATTTTTGTCTTAGCAATTTCGCGGATCTGCGCCTTTGTTACAGTGCCGACTTTTTCCGAATTCGGTTTTGCCGAACCCTTATTGATGTTGGCAGCTTTTCTGAGCAAATCTGCTGCAGGCGGCGTCTTTGTAATAAACGTATACGTTCTATCCTGATAAATTGTTATTATAACAGGAAGAATGTATCCGATCTGGCTTGCCGTTTTTGCATTGAACTGCTTAACGAACTCAGGTGCGTTAACTCCGTGAGGTCCGAGTGCAGGTCCGACCGGCGGACTCGGCAATGCTTTTCCGGCAGGCAACTGAAGCTTAACCTTAGCTACAATCTTCTTTGCCATGTTATATCCTCCTATATTACAGCTTTTTGGTAAAGCCGTGTGTGAATCCGACACACATACGGATATTCAATCCGGATTGAGATCAATCCAGTTTTTGAATCTGATTCAATTTAAGATCAACCTGCATTGTTCTGCCGAACATATACACATCAACCTTAACCTTCTGCTTGTCCTCTGAAATTTCCTTAACAGTACCGTTGAAATTCTCCAGCGGTCCGGAAAGGATTCTGACGTTCTCGCCGACGGAAATATCGATATCCACCTGAATATCTTCAATTCCGAGCTTAACGATCTCTTCGTTTGTAAGAGGAACAGGTTCATTTTCACCGCCGACAAAGCCGGTAACGCCCTTTATATAGCGTACAACATTCCATGTTTCATCGTCTTTGATCATTTTGACGAACACATATCCCGGAAAAGTTTTACGCTTTACCATTTTGCGCTTGCCGTCCTCTATTTCGATAGCGTCCTCGATAGGTATATGTACCTCAAGGATCTTATCATGAAGATTACGGTTTTCGACGGCCATTTCAATCGAGGTTTTTACCTTGTTTTCGTAACCCGAATAGGTATGAATAACATACCAGCGCACGGCGTTGTCATTAAATTGAGCGGATGATTTTCCGGGCTGTATTTCGATATTGTTTTCTTCCATTTGCAAATAATCTCCGTTTACCGTTTTCAAGCGCTTTTCCGAGCGCAAAAAACACCCTCGGCACGAAACTCATGCCGATACTGCCAATATCTCATCAGCCGACAATAAGACCTACCAATGTGCTGAACAAAAGATCGAAAGCGCCTACTATTACGCCCAGGGCAACTGTTAATGCAAGAACAACGCCTGTTGCCTTAACGACCTCTTTCTTACTCGGCCAAGATACCTTTTTTAATTCGACAACAACCTCTTTTGCGTAATTGGACGCCTTATGCTTGCGTTCTTTTTTCTTCTTGTCGTCTTTTGTTTTTTTGCCGATGTTCTTATCGACATCAGTTAATCTTTCTGTTTCCACTTTGCTTCCTCACTGATTACTTCGTTTCTTTGTGAATAGTATGCTTCTTGCAAAAACGGCAGTATTTTGAAAACTCGACTCTGCCTGTCTGAGTCTTTTTGTTTTTAGTTGTATTATAATTCCTCTGCTTGCATTCTGTACAAGCCAACACAATCTTGTCTCTCATTGCGACGCCCTTCCTTCAAATATCACTACGGTAAGCGCTCTTTTTTTGGCGCGCTCCGCCCACATAAATGTATATTCCACAGTTATGCTGATTAATTTTATTACAAAAAAGCGATTTTGTCAAGAGGGTTTTTAAATATTTTCCACAAATTCGTGGAAATTTACTCCGACTTGATTTTTTTCAACGCTTTTGCGAGCTGATCCGGGCAGGAAGTGCCTCTTCCGCGGCAGTTTATGCCTTCAAGACGCTCGATTGTTTCGTCAACAGACATACCCTTTACGAGCTTGCTTATGCCCTGAGTATTGCCGTGACAGCCTCCGACAAACTGTACGTCGCGGATAATATTATCTTCGACGTCAATGATAATTTTTGAAGAACACGTACCGTGTGTTGCGTAATCGTATTTCATAATAATATTTCCTCTTTATCATTTGTGATATTTCGTATTGTTCTGAATCGTATACGCCCTGTAAAGCTGCTCCGTAAGCAGAACGCGCATAAGCTGATGCGGAAACGTAAATTCAGAGAACGATAATTTATAATTTGCTCTTTTTTTGATTTTATCCGACAATCCGTACGAAGAACCTATAACAAAAGTCACATCGCCGGCACCGTTGAGCGCAATGTTTTTGAGCTTTTCGGCAAGTGCCTCAGAGCTCATCGGCGTTCCCTCAACGCAAAGTGCAATAACGTAGTTCTTCTCCGGGATATGCTTCAATGCAACATCCGCCTCGGCGTCAAGCGCATTCAGTATTTCTTTTTCCGAGGGCGAAGCGGAAAGATTCGCCTCGCTGAGCTCCGTTATATTAAGCTTGCAGTATGCTGTCAGGCGCTTTGAATATTCGCAAACGGCATCACGCCAGAACGATTCTTTGAGCTTGCCGAAGCAAACTATATCTATATGCTGCATATTATCGGAATACCGCCGAAAATAAGAGATACCCTATCCCGTTTACGGCGTTATTTGCTCCCTTTCAATAAAATCGGTATTTACTTTTGTACGCCCGCAAGCTCGAGAGCCTTGCTGAGCACCTTGTACGATTCCTCTATTGCAAAAAGCGTGCTTTCAACGCCTTCAAATTCAAGTGACAGCGCGCCGTTGTATCCGTTATCGGCCAATGTTTTTATGCACTGATATACAGGCACCTGACCGTGACCGAGCATTGCACCTCTCAGATAATTTCCGCCTCTCGTCTTGAACCAGCCTGCCGACGGCAAGAATATTTCATTTCCCGATTTGAAGTGGAAATCCTTTACGTGTACGTGCATTGCGTATCTCGACATTCTGCCTACGCCCTTTGCGGAGTCCTCATCGGCGCACATGAAATTGCCTATATCAACAAGTGCTCCGTAATAAGGTCTGTTTACGGTATTAATAAGCTCCTCGACTATTATGCTGTCCTGCATTATTCTGCCGTGATTTTCAACAAGAAGCTTTATTCCGTTTTCGTTTGCATAATCGGCAACAACGCCTATGCCCTCGGCAATGCGCTTTATGGCGGCTCTTATTCCTCCGAAGCCGCTCTCTCCGAAATCGCCTCCTATTGTATCGCATCTTGCCATAGGTGCTCCGAACGCTTTTGCGGCGTCGACAAGAGCTTTTCCGTTTTCAATCTGCTCCTTCATATCCTGTGCCATAAGATTGATGCCGCCGTTGCAGCAGTATGTTTTCAATCCGTTTTCGGCACACTTGTCCGAGAAATACTTCATGGAATCGATACATGACAGATCGCCGTGGCGTTCTCCGTATAAAAATTCCATTCCGTCAAAACCTGTGCTTTTTGCGTGCTTTATTGCGTCATCCATGCTGAATGATGCTGATTTTGCTCCGAAATAACTGTATGAGCTTATTCCAAGTTCCATATCTTAACCGAATCCTTTCATTATCTATTTTGTGATACATGGCGCTTTATAGCGTCAAAGCTCTCTTTACTCAAAACGTGCTCTATCCTGCACGCATCCTCGGCGGCAGTTTTTTCGTCGACACCGAGCCGTACAAGCCACTCGGAAAGCAGAGTATGACGTTCGTAAATGTTTTCGGCAATATGAAGTCCCTTGTCAAGCAGAGTAATATATCCGTTTGCATCTGTACTGATATATCCGCCTTCCCTGAGATTTTTCATTGCAACACTTACGCTCGGCTTTGAAAAATCAAGCTCGTTTGCAATATCTATTGACCTTACGGCGCCCATTCGTTCGCTTAATATTAAAATCGTTTCAAGATAATTTTCAGCAGATTCCTGTATTTTCATGCTACTGTCCTTTTGAGGCTTCAAAGCGTCATTGTTTTTATTAATTTTAACACAGTCTGACGGAAAATTCAATATCCAATTTCGCAAAACCGACACCGCCCTTTCGCAAAAGGCGGCGTTTATGTACACACGCCCTGGCTTTAGCTCGTAAATTTCCCGATAATCAGTATAAAAAAGGTGTTGACAACGATTTATGTGTGTTGTATAATTTCATGTACCGAAAAATATAAAACAGATTGGAGAAAAATATCATGAAACTTGCCGAAGCGCTTCAGGAAAGAGCCGATTTGAACAGAAATATCGAGCAGTTAAAAAGCCGTCTTAACAACAATGTGTTGGTTCAGGAGGGGGAGGCTCCGGCAGAGGAGCCGGAAGTATTAAAGCAAGAGCTTGACGCTTGTGTTTTGCGCTTGTCATACCTCGTATCCCGTATCAACTTAACGAACTCACAAATCAGAATCGACTCCGAGACTCTCACAGAGCTTATTGCAAAAAAGGATGCGCTCATGATGAAGATAGCCGCATACAAAGATATTGTCAATACAGCCTGCATGACATCATACCGTGCAAGGAATACCGAGATTAAAATAAAATCATCGATTACAGTCAAGGATTGGCAGGCTGAAATCGATGCCATGGCAAAGGAGTTGCGCTTGCTCGACAATAAATTGCAGGAAAGCAACTGGAAAACAGATCTTATCGAATAATCAGTAATCAAATACTTTTGAATATATGTTGGTAGCAGAAGCAGGGCGAATGCCGAGCGGCGACAGCTTAAGTCGCATTTATAGTTGGCACTCAAGAGCAGGTGCAATTTCATCGTTATGCTCAGATCGTGTACACGTGCATTTTAATAAATTACGGTTATTACCTTGACATTGACTGTGACTGCGAGGGTGGGATCGGGGTATCGGCTTTAATTTGACAACAAAATCTTTTGCCGCATTTAATACGGCAAGCATTGACAAAACAAATAATTCGTCCATAAAAAGGAGTCATTAATGACACATAAATCTGCCTGTACGGCACTTTCGGCAACAGCGCCAAAGCTTTCCGCAAACTCAAAATCAGCCGTATCATTTAAGCAGCTCCTATTTATTTTTATTGCGGCAGCAGCTGCAATTACAATCTGTTCAAAGTCCTCTCCTATATATCCGTTTAATGATTGGGGAGATGCCAACTGCTTTATGACAGTGGGTAAATCCATGCTCCACGGCTTGGTTCCGTACAGGGATTTGTATGAGCAGAAAGGTCCGCTGTTATATATGCTTCATGCACTTGCAGCCATTGTCTGTGATACGACTTTCACAGGTGTATTTTTCTTTGAAGTCATTGCGGCGTCTTTTTTCCTCTTTTTCAGCTACAAGCTCATAAAGCTGTATGTGCCGTCTGCCGATATACTGCTTGTTCCGATTATTGCCGCCGTTGTGTACAGTGCGCGCAGTTTTTGTCACGGAGACAGCGCGGAAGAGCTTTGTCTGCCTATGTTTGCATTTGCAATATACACTGCAATAAAATCAATAAGGCAAGAAAAGTTACCCTCTCGCGCGGAATTTGTTGCGGTAGGAATAACCTCGGCTTTTGTATTATGGATAAAATATTCCATGCTCGGCTTTTATATAGGATGGTTTTTGGTGATTGCATGGCAGGTAATCAAGCATCGCAATGCAAAAAAGCTGTTCGGCATTGCTTTTTGGATATGCGTCGGTATTTTAATTCCGACAGTCCCGATACTCATCTATTTTTCGGCAAACAATGCTCTTGCCGACTTGTGGAGAGTGTATTTTTGCGACAACCTGTTTTTGTATTCAAACTCAGTCAATCACTTTTCACTGCTTATTTTCTCAAAAAATATGCTGAGCGGAATAAAAAATGTATTTACCGAAAATCTGACTCCTGCAATTTTAATATTGACGGGCTTGCTTTTATTGATGAGGAAAAAAGATAAAACCGAATTTTTCTCCTATCTCATCATGGGTGTGTTTACATTCCTGTTTGTGTACGGCGGCGGACGTCACTACAACTATTACGCGCTTATTTTCAGTGCGTTTGTGCCGATAGGTATTGTTTCGGTCTGCAAAATCATAAAACGCATTGCTCCGGAAAATATCCGCGCGGCAAAGGTATTCCGTATTCCGCGCATATTTTCGGCAGGAATAGTTTGTGTATTAAGCATTGTTTTTGCATTTGTCATGTGCTGCAATACATATTTGCTTCGTTATGATAAATCCGATATGCCGCAATACAAATTTGTCGAGATAATTTCAAAGACAGATAATGCCACATTGCTTAATTACGGATTTCTTGACGGAGGCTTTTACACCGCAACGGGAATTGTTCCGAACTGTAAATTTTTCTGCAATCTGAACATTATGCTTGACGAGATCATGGAAACACAAAACGAGTTCATCAAAAATGGTAAGGTTGACTTCGTTGTCACAAGCAATTCTAAATTAGAAGCAGAGCTTTATGAATGTGTTGCCACAGCTTCCATATTCTATGAGGGCTGTGAGTATGAATACCGTCTTTATCAGCTGATTTCCGAGAAAAACACAAGTGACAACCAATTGTTCCGCATGAATAAAATACATATAATAAAATGGAGATAAAAATGGCAGACAGCACTTCCCATCCGTTGCTTTTTGACATAAACGTAATGCTTCCCTCAGAGCCGATTGAAGATAAAATACTTGCCTGCAACAGCACAACCGAAGCATACGGACTTACACTTACTCAAAAGCAGGCATTAAAGCTTGTTCAAACTCGCACGGAAGTATTAAAAAAGACGAGCCGCGTAGAATTCGGCACAGGCATAATAGACAAGCTCATACTTGCATTTTGCGATTCCCCGTATATAGAACAGCAAAATTACGAGGATACGCTCCACGAATTAATATCTCTTTTTTACAGCGCAAAAAACGATACATGGGATACAATATCGGACGATGCACTCATAGAATTTATGAAGGACTCATTCAACGGTCCCTGCCGCGGTTCTTTGGAGCTGCTTTCGACAGACGCTCTTTTGCCTTTGGCTCGCCACATACACAGCGGATATTCCTTTGAAACATTCACATACAATTCAGAACAATATGACACAAAACAAGATGATGAATAAAATCGATATATTACATTCCATACCCGAAGATAAATTAGACAAGCGAATATATTTTCTCTCTTTGCTCGAGCTTGCAAATTCATGCGGGCTTCTCTCGAACAGTGATGTAGCAAGAATACAGTCCGAGCTTGCATTGATACTTGCCGAGCAGGCAGACAAATATACAAACGGTGAAAGCAGTTCAATAACATCGGAAAAAGCAAATGAACTGCTTACTTCCGTCATGTATGTAATAGGGTTGCATTTGAAGCTTACGTACAAAGTGCCCGAGCAAGCAGTTGAACACATCAAAGCAAATACCGTAAAATCTGTTTTTGAAAGCGGTCTTGCTACAATCGAGCGCAGAATGGAATTTGCAAAGCACCTGCATAAGCTTATTGCTTCGCGTCTTTTTGAGACTCCCAACATATTCTACCGTTCAACGGCAATCGACGGCATAAACGGATTCTTCAAGCTTTACCGTCCTCAATTTGCCGCGCACGAAATACACATTACAGCAGATTATCCCTTGTGCTCGGGAATGCCTGCACTTGACGGCATCGAATTCATTGAACAGTATCTGCTGAGGCTCGAATGCGAAAATACGTTTTGCACGCTTTTTTCGCCCGATGACATACATCGTCTTATGTTATCTTTAAGCAAGGATTACGCAAGCTGTCCCGTCAACATATTCGAGCCTGTTCTTCTTTGTGCGCTCGGGCTCACACTGCTCGGACTAAACCCCATGCGCCTTAACCTGACGTCCAAAAGCATTGACGGATTATACGGTATTTTTATCGGCAAGACGCGGGATTCGACAATACATATCATGAAAAAAGCATTATCTTTACTTTCCGAGAAAATCAATATCCCCTTGCGCGTTAAAAAATATGCCGCCTTCTGCATACCCAAACTTGCGCCCGGAATTGCAAACGCTTTGGATACAAAATCAATCGATAAGGTGTTTCTTGTGCGTTCAAATTTCGAAAGCAATACCAAAATCATGCTCTCATACGGGGAACGCATGAGCGATGCAAAATATACGAAGCTGCTCGAAAAACTGCAACAGGTGCGCGGGAAAGCGAAAATAAAGCTGATAATCGAGGAAGTACATTCCTTGGCAGACCTTTTGGACGTTCTTTCCGATGCCGAGTTTACCATGGGAGAGCTTGAAGTGCTCGTTGATACGCTTCCGCAAAACGTATTTGCGGCACTTTTGAGCAAATATCCCTATCAAGCATTGGCTCAGCGTGAAAACGAGCAGATGTTATGCGTAGCACTTCAAAAAAAGAAAGAATCACTGTCGCCTCAAATGAGAAAAGAGGTACAGGATCAAGCCGCGTCAATTTACAACGAAACATTTGATTAAGTATAACCGGTTGACATTGATTCGTTTCGCACAAAGTATTTTATCATAATAAAAAAACCCGAACAGGTAATAATAACACAAAACACTCACTCATAACAACATTGTCCTGACCTGTTTTCGGCAAAGCCCGCGCACAAAATTAAAATTTTCACTTTACAAATATACCCGGATATGCTATAATATATACGTTGCCCGTGGCTCGGTTGCGCGATGACTCCGTCGGCTGCTGTGCGCGAGGCGTATTATTATTTATTTGGAGGTATCCTATTATGGATAAGGCAAGAAAAGCGGAAATCATCGAACAGTTCAAGACACATGACGGCGATACGGGTTCACCGGAAGTACAGATTGCTCTCCTTACGGAAAGAATCAATCACTTGAATGAGCACCTCAAGGTTAACAAGCAGGATAAGCATTCAAGACGCGGTCTTCTCATGATGGTTGGTAAGAGAAAAGGCTTACTCAGCTACCTTGAGCAGAAGGACATCAACCGTTATCGTGAAATCGTAGCTAAGTGCGGTTTGAGAAAGTAATTTTTTCTCCGCACGCATGGCACAACTGTTCGGGCGGACATCTGCAAAAGAGGTGTCTGCCCTTGTGTTCTATATCGGCATATGAATATCATATCGCGCGGTATAAAAAATTCACCCGAAGCTTACAGTGATGCAATTCTCATTTGAAGCTGAATTTTTGAGGAATTAAAATCCTCAAGTTTTCATACGGGTGCGGGAGGCACAAAAACTCCCGATTATAAAGGCAAAAATAAAATAATATAAATTTTTAATTCTCGTCGGAGCCGGCCGATATGTTTTTCGGAGCTTTATTTGCAGGTGATATCGGGACGGTGTTGATGACGAATGAAAGGAGAAAAAATGGAAGTAAAAAAGTACTCCATGGAACTTGCCGGCAGAACTCTTACAGTAGAGCTCGGTAAACTGGCAGAGCAGGCTAACGGCGCTTGTACGGTTTCGTACGGGGAAACGGTAGTTTTTGTTGCCGTAACGGCTTCTGAAGCACCGCGCCCGGGAATGGATTTCTTTCCGCTGAGCGTTGAATTTCAGGAAAAGCTTTACGCGGTCGGCAGAATACCGGGAGGTTTTATAAAGAGAGAGGGCAAGCCCACAGATAAGGGAATCCTTACGTCAAGACTTATAGACAGACCTATTCGTCCGCTGTTCCCTCACGGAATGAGAAACGATGTTCTCGTTGTAGCTACACCGTTATCCGTAGATCCGGAATTCCCACCGGATGTTTTCGCAATGATAGGCTCATCGGTTGCACTCAGCATTTCCGATATACCTTTCGAAGGACCGACAGGCTCTGTTGCGGTAGGTCTTGTTGACGGCGAAATCATTATCAATCCTAACGCAGAACAGAGAGAAAAGAGCACATTGCAGCTTACTGTTTCCGGCACAAAGGACAATATCCTCATGGTTGAGGCAGGCGCAAAAGAGGTTCCCGAAGATACCATGCTGGACGCTATAATGCTCGCTCACGAATATATCAAACAAATAGTTGAATTCCAGGAAAAGATCGTTGCCGAGTGCGGCAAGCCGAAGAAGGAATTCACACTTTACAACGCAGGCGCAGATGTTGACGAGGCAGTTCGCCCGTTTGCAACTCCTCTCATTCAGGAAGCTATGAGACATTTTGTACGCGCTGAAAGAGAAGCCGCTCAGGATGAGGCAAACGTTGCAATTCATGAGCATTTCGCAGACGTATTCCCCGAGGAACGCAACTGGGAAATCGATGAAGTAATATATAACATAACAAAAGAAACAATGAGAAGACGTATTCTTGACGAAGGCGTAAGACCTGACGGTCGTTCGCTTACGGAAATACGTCCCATAACCTGTGAAGTAGGCCTTACTCCGAGAACACACGGTACAGGCTTGTTCACAAGAGGTCAGACACAGGTTCTTTCAGTCTGCACACTCGGCGCAAAAACAGATATGCAGATGCTCGACGGACTTTGGGAGGATGATTCCAAGAGATATATCCACCACTACAACTTCCCGCCGTACAGCACAGGCGAAGCAAAGGCTATGAGAGGCCCCGGCAGACGTGAAATAGGTCACGGCGCACTCGCCGAAAGAGCTCTTGAACCTGTTATCCCGAGCGAAAACGACTTCCCGTATACAATCCGCGTAGTTTCTGAAGTAATGAGCTCAAACGGCTCCACATCTCAGGCAAGCGTTTGCGGCAGCACTCTCGCACTCATGGACGCAGGCGTTCCGATTAAGGCTCCTGTTGCAGGTATCGCCATGGGCCTTATCAAGGACAAGGGCAGTGATAATCTTGCGGTTCTTTCCGATATTCAGGGTCTTGAGGACTTCCTCGGAGATATGGACTTCAAGGTTGCAGGTACAGCAAAGGGTATTACCGCTATCCAGATGGATATGAAGATTGACGGTATTAACCGCAGAGTGTTTGAAACGGCTCTCGCTCAGGCTTGTCAAGGCAGACTTTTCATACTCGGCAAAATGCTCGAGGTTATTGAAGCACCGCGTCCGGAGCTTTCAAAGTATGCACCTAAGATAATCAGACTTAATATTAATCCCGATAAGATTCGCGACGTTATAGGACCGGGCGGCAAGGTTATCAACCAGATAATCGATTTGACGGGCGTTAAGATCGATATCGAGGACGATGGTAAAGTGTTCATATACGCCGCTGACCAGGAGTCAGGCGTTAAGGCACTCAAAATGGTTGAGGATATTGTGGCTGAGGTTGAAGTCGGCAAGATTTATAAGGGTACTGTCACAAGAATAGAAAGCTACGGCGCATTCATTGACGTTCTCCCGGGTAAGTCCGGTATGTGCCATATATCAAAAATATCGTACGATAGAATCGATAAGGTTGAGGACGTTCTCAAAATAGGCGATGAGGTAATGGTTAAGGTTATTAATATCGATGAAAAAGGCAGAGTTGACCTCTCTATTAAGGATACTCTCCCCGAAAGGCCTGACAGAGCCGATAAAGCCGAAAGAGGCGATAAGCCCGAAAGAAAGCATTTCGATAATAAGCGCGGCGACAGACACGAAAGAAAAAACAGCCCTAAAGATAATAAGCCGTCAGACGCTGAATAATTAATTCTGCATTGCAATCGCTTTAGACGCATAAATTAGCATCAATACCGATTTGCGGCGTTCATAGCCTCTGCATAACGCAGAGGCTTTTCTGTTTTATTCGGGGCTGCCGCCCCGTGCCCCCGCCAAGCCTTTGAAAAGGCTTGACCGAAACTTTAAAAAACTTTGTATAAGG
>CAMEIT010000062.1 GCA_945918795.1 uncultured Clostridia bacterium
CGAGTACCATTGTAATTGCGGCTGTAAGCGTCGTCTTTCCGTGGTCAACGTGACCAATCGTACCTATATTTACGTGCGGCTTACTTCTTTCAAATTTTTCCTTTGCCATTCTTAATTCCTCCGAATTATTAACAATTATATTTTTATTATCAAACGCTGTCCGGTTTATTACTTCTTAGGGAACAGCTTTTCAACTATCGACTGCGGAACCTGTTCATAATGAGAAATCTGCATTGTGAACGCGCCTCTGCCCTGTGTCTTTGAGCGCAGGTCTGTCATGTAACCGAACATATTAGCAAGCGGAACAAAGCCCTTGATAATCTGTGTTGAATTTCTCGAGTCGAAACCTTCTATTCTGCCTCTTCTTGAGCTTATATCGCCCATAACATCGCCCGTGTATTCCTCAGGAACGACAACCTCAAGAGACATTATAGGTTCGAGCAATACGGAGCCGCCCTTTGCGAGAGCATCCTTGATAGCCATAGAACCTGCAACAATAAATGCAGCTTCGCTGGAGTCTACGTCGTGGTAAGAACCGTCAACCAGGTTGATCTTAACGTCAACAACCGGATAACCGCCCACAACACCGCTCTGGAGAGCTTCGAGCATACCTTTCTTTGCCGGAGCGATAAATTCCTTCGGAACTGCGCCGCCGACGATGTTCTCCTCGAACTCGATGCCCTTGCCCGGTTCATTCGGTGAGATGTCAGCAACGATATGACCGTACTGACCTTTACCACCGGACTGTCTTACAAACTTACCCTCGGCATGAACAGTCTTTGTAATTGTTTCTCTGTATGCAACCTGCGGCTTGCCGACGTTGGCTTCAACCTTGAATTCTCTCATAAGTCTGTCAACTATGATTTCAAGATGGAGCTCGCCCATACCAGCAATGATTGTTTGTCCTGTTTCCTGATCCGTATAAGCACGGAAAGTAGGATCTTCTTCTGCAAGCTTCTGCAGAGCGATACCCATTTTTTCCTGACCTGCTTTTGTCTTAGGTTCGATTGCAACCTGGATAACCGGCTCAGGGAATTCCATTGACTCAAGAACTATCGGGTTGTTTTCATCAGAGAGCGTATCACCTGTCGTTGTATTCTTGAGACCGCCGATAGCAACGATATCGCCTGCCATAGCATATTCGATATCTTCTCTGTCGTTGGCGCTCATTCTTACGAGACGGCCTATACGTGCGCTCTTTGCTCTTGTTGAGTTGTAAACAGAGCTGCCTGCGTCTATTCTGCCTGAGTAAACTCTCAAGAATGCGAGCTTACCAACATACGGGTCTGTCATAATCTTGAATACGAGTGCAGAGAACGGTTCGTCAACGGAAGCGTGTCTTACTTCCTCTTCGCCTGTATGAGGATTGATACCCTTTATTGACGGAATATCAACCGGCGACGGCAAGTAATCAACTACCGCATCGAGAAGCATCTGAACGCCCTTATTCTTATACGATGAACCGCACAGAACAGGTGTCAGGCTGCACGCAACAGTACCCTTACGGATAGCAGCGTGGATTCTGTCCTCGGATATGTCGTTACCCTCGAGATAATCCTCCATGATCGTGTCGTCGAAATCGGCAACAGCCTCAAGCAGAGCACCTCTGTATTCTTCGGCAATATCAGCCATATCCTCCGGGATGTCGGTCTCGTCGATAACAAGACCCTTGTCATCACGGTAAAAGTAGGCCTTTTGCTTTATGAGGTCGATAAGACCAACGTACGTATCCTCTTTACCGATAGGCAGCTGTATCGGAACAGCATTTGCCTTAAGTCTTTCACGGAGCATCTTTACACATCTGAAGAAATCAGCTCCCGTGATGTCCATTTTGTTTACATAGGCAATACGCGGAACACCGTATTTATCAGCCTGTCTCCAAACGGTTTCAGACTGCGGTTCAACGCCGCCCTTTGCACAGAATACGGCAACCGCACCGTCAAGAACTCTCAAAGATCTCTCAACCTCAACCGTGAAGTCCACGTGCCCTGGCGTATCGATAATATTGATCTGCTTGCCCTTCCAGCCTGTGGTTATAGCAGCGGATGTGATTGTAATACCGCGCTCCTGCTCCTGCTCCATCCAGTCCATTGTAGCAGTACCGTCGTGTGTTTCACCGATCTTGTGCTTTTTGCCTGCATAGAACAGAATTCTTTCGGTAGTAGTCGTTTTGCCGGCATCGATGTGCGCCATGATACCTATGTTTCTAATTAAGCTTAAATCTATCTTTCCCATTATTCCAACCAAATATTACCACTTGAAATGTGCGAAAGCCTTGTTTGCTTCTGCCATCTTGTGTGTATCTTCTCTCTTCTTTACCGCATTGCCGGCGCCGTTATAAGCATCCATGATTTCTGCGGCAAGCTTTTCCGTCATTGTTCTCTCATTTCTTGCTCTTGCATAAGTAACGAGCCATCTGAGACCCAATGTCTGTCTTCTTTCTGCTCTGATTTCGAGCGGAACCTGGTATGTTGCACCGCCGAGTCTTCTTGCCTTAACTTCAAGCACAGGCATAATGTTGTTCATAGCCTGAGTGAAAACCTCCATAGGCTCTTTGCCTGTTTTTTCGGCAATTATATCGAACGCATCATAGCAAATCTGCTGTGCAACGCCCTTTTTGCCGTCGTACATAACCTGATTTATGAGCTTTGCAATAATAACCTCACCGTAAAGAGGATCCTGCAAAACTTCCCTTTTGGAAACACTACCTTTTCTTGGCATTTTACTTAATCCTCCTTAATTACTTCTTCTTAGCGGCCTTTGCGCGCTTAGCGCCGTACTTTGAACGAGCCTGCTTTCTGTTTGCAACGCCTGCAGCGTCCAGTGTACCGCGGATAATATGGTAACGTACACCAGGCATATCCTTAACTCTGCCGCCTCTTATAAGAACAACCGAGTGCTCCTGAAGATTGTGGCCTATACCCGGGATATATGCGGTAACTTCAATACCGTTAACAAGTCTTACTCTGGCGATCTTTCTTAAAGCAGAGTTAGGCTTTTTAGGTGTGTCAGTCTTAACTACCGTACAAACGCCTCTCTTTTGAGGGCTTTCCTGCAATGCCGGTGATGCTGACTTTTCAAAACTCTTGTCTCTTCCCTTGCGTACTAACTGATTAATTGTCGGCATGGGATTCCTCCTTTCGGTCTTTCGTCGAAAATTTATTTTTATCAATTCTCTGCCGAGCGCTCGCAGCCCGATACTCCGGGTCAGCATGACCTTTGTAATTGCAACCAAAGCTCCGCGTTTTTCGGTTCGCTTATGTCCGGTACAGAATTTTTTGCGCAAAAATATGAGGGATTTTTGGGTATACCTCCCCCAAAGCGTACATTGTGTATTATACCACTCAAAGCAACGTTTTGTCAAGATTTTACCGAGCATATCGGCATATCCGGACGCAAACCCGTCATTTAGTGGCAGATCTGTTTATTTTGCGCAAAAAACCACAATATATTGTGTTTTCGCGCAAAAACTTTTCCGTCGGTCGGTGAAAACTTATCCGACTCAAAATTTTAAACTTTTTGTTAAATTTCAGGTTTGGATGTGTTTTTCACACACCCAAACCCATTTTTACAGGAGTATATTACTCTTTATCATCATCGGCAACGGAATCAGCCTCGTCGCTTTCGCTTGAATCATTTGTGCTGATAACCGCTTCAAATTCCTCGGCATCAACGTCGTCAATATCGTCTGTTTCTTCGTCTGCGGAAATATCGTCGTCAAATATCATGTCGTCGTTATTCTTCAGATTCATATCGATATCGATGTCCTGATAATACGATATACCCGTACCTGCCGGAATAAGCTTACCCATAATAATGTTTTCTTTAAGTCCGGCAAGATTATCAACAGAGCCTTTTACGGCTGCATCCGTGAGAACCTTTGTTGTTTCCATGAATGAAGCTGCCGACAGGAACGAATCTGTTGCAAGAGCCGCCTTTGTGATACTCATAAGCACACGCTTACCCGTAGCAGGCGTACCGCCCTCGGCAATAACCTTTCTGTTTTCTTCTTCAAATTCATTAATATCAACAACGCTTCCCGGAAGCATTCTTGTTGTACCGTCGTCCTCGATTCTTACCTTGCGCAGCATCTGGCGTACAATGATTTCAACGTGCTTATCGTTAATATCGATACCGTACTGCTGGTAAACCTTCTGTACCTCGCAGAGTATATAGTTACGAACACCGGAAATACCCTTGATATTGAGAATATCGTGAGGATTGAGCGAGCCTGTCGTGAGAGGATCGCCTGCCTCGATGATGTCGCCGTCCGCAACCTTAAGCTCGGCGTTGTACGGGATATGATACGTTTTCGTATCGCCCTCGGGATTTACAACGTTTACCTCGCGGCGCTTGTTGGAATCCGTAAATACTATGCTTACTTTGCCGCTTATTTCGGAGATGACCGCAACGCCCTTAGGCTTACGCGCTTCGAAAAGCTCTTCGACTCTCGGCAAACCTTGTGTAATATCGCCGCCTGCAACACCGCCCGTATGGAACGTTCTCATTGTAAGCTGTGTTCCCGGCTCACCGATTGACTGAGCCGCGATAGTACCTACCGCTTCGCCGTAGTTTACTCTTGTGCCCGTTGCAAGGTCCATACCGTAGCATCTTGCGCAGGTACCCTTCTGGCAAGCACACGTAAATACCGTTCTTATATTTACGGTCGTTATTCCCGCATCGATTATTGCGTTTGCCATATCCTCGGTTATCATTACGTTGGCATCAACCATAACATCGCCTGTTACAGGGTGAATTACCGGACGTGCCGTGTATCTGCCGAGTATTCTCTTATAAAGAGGTTCTATTACGGAGCCGTTATCCATGAGCGCCGAAACGTCCATTCCGACTACCGGCAAGCCTCTGCTTTCAAAGCAATCCTCTTCCTTAACAACAACGTCTTGGCTTATGTCTACAAGTCTTCTTGTGAGGTAACCCGAGTCAGCCGTCTTAAGCGCCGTATCTGCAAGACCTTTTCTTGTACCGTGAGTTGAAATGAAGAATTCCAACACCGTAAGACCTTCACTGAAGTTTGCTTTTATAGGAATTTCAATGATCTTACCCGACGGATTAGCCATCAAGCCACGCATACCGCCGAGCTGGGCGATCTGCTTCATGGAACCACGGGCACCCGAATCGGCAATCATGAATATCGTATTGTATTTATCCATTACAGCCTTGAGTTCTGCAGTGATCTCATCGCCTGTAACCTTCCATACGTTTGTAATGCGCTTGTATCTCTCGTCCTCGGAGATAAGTCCGCGTCTGTACTGCTTTTCTGCCTTTTGTACCTTTTCCTCAGCCTGAGCAAGCAGCTCCTTCTTCTTTTCAGGAACAACTATATCGCTTACGGCAATGGAAATTGCACTCTTTGTTGAATAATGGAAGCCTGTTTTCTTTATCTTATCAAGTATAATCGATGTTTCCGTAGCACCGTAACGCTTGAAGCACTGGTGTACTATCTTTCCGAGCTTATCCTTGCCTACGAGGCTGTCGATTTCAAGCTCGAAAAGCTCATCGTAATTATTTCTGTCCTTATAGCCGAGGTCCTGAGGAATTGACTTGTTGAATATAACGAGTCCCGGGGTCGTTTCAATAAGCTTTGAAACCTTCTTGCCCTGCCACATCTTTTCAACACGCATCTTTACTCTTGCGTGAACCTCGATTATGCCCATTTCGTAAGCCTTGAGCATTTCGTCCTCTGATGAGAATATCATGCCCTCGCCCTTTTCGCCTGCTCTGCTCAGTGTAAGCCAATAGCTGCCTATTACCATATCCTGTGTCGGGCATACTACCGGATTGCCGTCCTGAGGCTTCAAGAGGTTGCCCGATGCAAGCATAAGGAATCTTGCTTCAGCCTGAGCTTCAACGGAAAGCGGAACGTGAACAGCCATCTGGTCACCGTCGAAGTCGGCGTTGTAAGCCGTACATACGAGCGGATGAAGCTTAATTGCTCTGCCCTCAACAAGTATCGGCTCGAATGCCTGAATACCGAGTCTGTGCAATGTCGGGGCACGGTTGAGAAGAACAGGGTGATCCTTGATTACCTCAGCCAGCACATCCCATACCGCCGCATTGGCTCTTTCTATCATACGCTTTGCGCTCTTTATGTTGAACGCAATGCCGCCGTCAACAAGTCTTCTGAGTACGAACGGCTTGAACAATTCAAGCGCCATTTCCTTAGGCAGACCGCACTGATACATATTCAGCTCCGGTCCTACGACTATAACGGAACGTCCCGAATAGTCTACACGCTTACCGAGAAGGTTCTGACGGAAACGTCCCTGCTTACCCTTGAGCATTTCGCTGAGGGATTTAAGTGAACGGTTTCCTGCGCCCGTTACCACTCTGCCTCTGCGGCCGTTATCTATGAGTGCATCAACAGCTTCCTGGAGCATACGCTTTTCGTTGCGGACTATTATTTCAGGAGCGTTCATTTCAATGAGTCTCTTGAGACGGTTGTTTCTGTTTATAACACGTCTGTAAAGATCGTTAAGGTCAGACGTTGCGAATCTGCCGCCGTCTATCTGAACCATAGGACGTATATCCGGCGGAATTACGGGCAGTGCCGTCATTATCATCCATTCCGGCTTATTTCCGGAATAAATGAACGCTTCAACAACCTCAAGACGCTTTACTATACGTGCCTTCTTCTGACCTGAGCTGTTTATCATTTCGGCCTTGAGCTCTTCCTGGAGCTTTTTCAGGTCAATATCCTGCAGAAGCTTCAATACGGCCTCCGCACCCATTTGTGCGTCAAAGTTCTTTCCGAACTTGTCGCGGCACTCGCGGTATTCCTTTACCGTGAGAAGCTGCTTATATTCAAGATGCGTCACAGCCGTGTCCACATCGTTGTTAACTATTGTGCCGTCGCCCGGGTCAAGCACTACGAAGCTTGCAAAGTAAAGTATCTTTTCAAGCGCTCTCGGAGACATATCAAGCAAAAGTCCCATTTTGCTCGGTGTTCCTCTGAAATACCAGATATGCGATACCGGAGCCGCAAGCTCTATGTGTCCCATACGTTCACGGCGAACCTTTGCGCGTGTTATTTCAACGCCGCATCTGTCGCACACAATGCCTTTAAAGCGCACTTTCTTGAATTTGCCGCAGTGACACTCCCAGTCCTTTCTGGGTCCGAATATTTTTTCGCAGTACAAGCCGTCCTTTTCCGGCTTCAATGTCCTGTAATTTATGGTTTCAGGCTTTTTTACCTCTCCGTGAGACCATTCTCTAATTTTTTCTGGGGAAGCAAGTCCCACACCGATGGAAACAAAATCATTTAATTTGTACAAGGTTCATTCTCCTTAAAAATCCATATCGATGTCATCGTCATCGTCGGAATCGTCAAATTCATCTTCTTCGTCGCTGTCATCCTGATCGTCCTTCTTATTGAAGTCGAAGCTGTTGAAAATATTTATCATATCTTCATCCTCAGCGTCGATATTCGCAAAGTCGCTTACGTCCATATCAGCCGTTTCGGACTCATATTCGGACATCAGGTCGTCATTGTCTTCAAACTGCATATCTCCGGAGTCCTTGCCGATTATCGAAAGATAATCGTTGTTGAACGCATCAAGCTCGCTTATCTGATCGTCGATAGCGTCTCTTATCGAAACAACCTCGCCCTTGTTTGTAGTCATCTTCATGTCTATGCCAAGGCTCTGAAGCTCCTTGATAAGAACCTTGAACGATTCCGGAACACCCGGCTTCGGAAGATTCTGTCCCTTGAATATAGCCTCGTAAGCGCGCTGTCTGCCGTCTACGTCATCAGACTTGATAGTGAGTATTTCCTGAAGCGTATGTGCGGCACCGTAAGCCTCGAGTGCCCAAACTTCCATTTCGCCGAAACGCTGACCGCCGAACTGAGCCTTACCTCCGAGAGGCTGCTGCGTAACGAGCGCATAAGGTCCTATTGAACGAGCGTGGATCTTGTCGTCTACGAGGTGGCACAATTTAAGGAAGTAGTTGTAACCTACCGTTACCTTGTTTTCAAACGGTTCACCCGTTCTGCCGTCGTAAAGCGTCATTTTGCCCTTCGGGTCATAGCCTGCCATTTCAAGGCACTTTTCAATATCTTCTTCTGTTGCACCGTCAAAAACAGGCGTTGCGATCTTCCAGCCGAGCGCCTTTGCGGCAAGGCCGAGATGCGTCTCGAGAAGCTGACCTATATTCATACGCGACGGAACGCCCAACGGATTCAATACGAGGTCAAGCGGTGTTCCGTCCGCAAGGAACGGCATATCAGCCGACGGAAGGACTCTTGAAATAACGCCCTTGTTTCCGTGACGTCCTGCCATTTTATCACCGACGGAAATCTTTCTCTTCTGAGCAATCGAAACACGCACAAGCTTGTTTGTTCCCGGTTTAAGCTCGTCTTTGTTTTCGCGCGTAAATATTCTTACGTCTACGACAATTCCGCCCTCGCCGTGAGGAACCTTAAGCGATGTATCTCTTACTTCTCTTGCCTTTTCGCCGAAAATAGCTCTCAAGAGTCTTTCCTCGGCAGTCTGCTCCGTCTCGCCCTTAGGCGTTACCTTTCCTACGAGAATATCTCCCGGCATTACCTCCGCGCCAATACGGATTATACCGTTTTCATCGAGGTCCTTGAGCACATCGTCGCCTACGTTCGGAATTTCTCTTGTTATTTCCTCAGCGCCGAGCTTTGTATCTCTTGCCTCTGTCTCGTATTCCTCTATGTGTATTGACGTATAAACGTCGTCTCTTACAAGTCTTTCATTAATAAGGATAGCGTCCTCGTAATTGTAGCCTTCCCATGTCATGTATCCGACAAGCATATTTCTGCCGAGTGCAACCTCGCCGTGATCTGTCGAAGAACCGTCCGCGATAATGTCGCCCTTTGAAATCTTCTCGCCTACCGAAACAAACGGCTTCTGATTTATACACGTACCCTGGTTTGAACGCTTGAACTTGAGAAGGTCATATTTATGCGCCTCACCCTTATTGTCAATTATTGTAATGCTGTCGCTGTCTACCTTTTTAACGTAACCGTCGCAGTCGGCAACAACAACCACACCCGAGTCCTTTGCGGCACGATATTCCATACCCGTACCTACGATAGGAGATTCCGTTCTGATGAGCGGCACAGCCTGACGCTGCATGTTCGAACCCATGAGAGCACGGGATGCGTCATCGTTTTCGAGGAACGGTATCATGGATGTTGCAACGGAAACTACCTGTCTCGGCGAAACGTCCATGTAATCTACTTTATCTCTGTGTATCTGTTTTATTTCATAGTTAACACGCGCCATAACGAGCTCGTTCTTAAAGAATCCGTTTTCATCCAAAGGCTCGTTTCCTTCGGCGATAGTGCAGGTCTCTTCCTTTTCGGCTGTCATGTAAACAACCTCGTCGGTAACCTTCTTGTTGACCTGATCGACTACCTTGTACGGTGCCTCAATGAAGCCGTATTCGTTTATTCTCGCGTATGTTGCGAGCGAACCGATAAGACCGATGTTAGGGCCTTCAGGAGTCTCGATAGGACACATACGGCTGTAGTGCGAGTCGTGTACGTCGCGGACATCAGAGCTTGCACGCTCTCTGCTGAGTCCGCCGGGGCCCAATGCACTCAGACGGCGCTTGTGAGTAAGCTCTGCAAGAGGATTCTGCTGATCCATGAACTGTGAAAGCTGAGAGCTGCCGAAGAATTCATTGAGTGCCGCAACGAGAGGACGTATGTTTATAAGGTCGCTCGGCGTTATGGATTCAATATCCTGCGTCTGCATTCTTTCGCGCACAACACGCTCTATTCTCGACATACCGATACGGAACTGCTGCTGCAAAAGCTCGCCTACCGCACGGATACGTCTGTTGCCGAGGTGGTCGATATCGTCGCACTCACCGAGTCCTGCGTTAAGATTTATAAGGTAGCTTACCGAAGCGATTATATCCGATATTGTAATCGTCTTCGGGCAAAGCTCTCTTGTTCTTTCAAGACAAGTCTTTTTGAGAGCATCTACGTCCGTGAAATTCAGATCGAGAATTTCCTTGAGAACCTTGTGGTCAACCTTTTCCTGTATTTTTACTTCTTCCGGATCAAACGGCAGATATTTTGCGGCGTCAACAAAGCCGTTGCCGAACACCTTTTCTTCTGTTCCGTTTTCCGTTATTACCCATACATAGTATACACCCGCGTCCTCGATCTCCATAGCCTGTTCAGGCGTAAGAACCGTTCCTGCGGAAGCGATAAGCTCGCCCGTCATGGCAGAATAAACGTCGTCACGCAGCTGTCTGCCCTTGATTCTGTTTGCAATTCCGAGCTTATTGTTCATCTTGAAGCGTCCGACTCTTGCAAGATCGTATCTCTTGTAATCAAAGAAGGTCTGATGGATGAGCTGGCGTGCGGCCTCCTCTGTCGGAATATCGCCCGGGCGCAGACGCTTGTAAATTTCCTGAAGCGCGTCCCATTCATTCTTGGTAACGTCCTTTTCGAGCGTTGCCGTAAGCATTTCGCTGTCTCCGAGAAGCTCTCTTATCTGGTCGTCCGTCGGGAAGCCTATTGCTCTGAGAAGTACCGTTGCGGGAAGCTTTCTCGTGCGGGCAACTCTTACATACATAACGTTTTTGGCGTCTGTCTCGTATTCAATCCATTCTCCGCGCATAGGGATAACGGTAGCCTCAAATACGGGCACGCCGTTCTTGTCCCGCTTTTCTTTGTAATAAGCGCCCGGTGAACGTGCAAGCTGGCTTACTACAACACGTTCCGCACCGTTAATAATGAAAGTACCTGACGGAGTCATAATAGGCATATCGCCGAGATATATCTCCTTCGGTCCGGTAATTTCACCCGTTTCCTTATTATAGAGCTGAACCTCCACCTTCAAAGGCATGGAATAGGTTGCGTCTCTGTCCTTGCATTCCTGGATAGTGTATTTGCCCGGTCCGTCAAAATAACATCTGCCGAACTGCAGCTCAAGATTATTGCCGAAATCGGTTATGGGAGAAAAATCCTCCAAAACCTCTTTAAGGCCCTCATTGCAGAACCATTCGTAAGACGTAGTCTGAATTTCAATTAAATTCGGCATAGGGAATGTTTCTTTTATCTTTGAAAAGCTCATTCTCTGATTTTTGCCTAACTGTACAGGATGTACCATCGTCCACATCACCCCTCAATAAATTTGTTGCCCCATATCGCAATTTTTCCGTCCGAGCGGTGGAAAACCGCGAGGCAGGGCCGAGTATATACCATACTGTATGTACTTTATATTCGTCTTCTATGCAATACTGATGCAGTTTATTATACTATCACTGTATTGCAGTTTTGTCAAGCCATTTCAAGAGCATTTTTTCACTATTTACAAATTATTAACATATCTATGTAATAAAACTCAAAACGCAGTCACACAGGCTCTCGCGAATGCCTCACACATATCCCGCAAACATATATAAAGCATATGATTTTCCGAATTTTTCGCGGTTAATATATAATTTAACGCGCTTATGACGAAAAAAATGTAAAACACTGGGAAATTTGAGTGGTTCACTTTTACATCACCTATTGTTATAAATAAATTTACAATATTATATTTGACTTTTTGACTTCTTTATGATATAGTATATAATGGTGTAGGATTGAGTTGTTTGTAGAATATGTATAAATAACTGTTCTGCACTTACTTCCGCAAGGCAAAATTTTATCATAAAAGTTTGCCAAACGGTATGGTTTTGTTAATTACAAACAAATATTGTAATTAATTTTCGAAAAATAAAATTTTTACATAAAGGAGATTTTATAATGACAACGCAGTATTTTAAAAGAAGCGAAATCAAAGCATCAAATCCCGCTTATTCGCAAAGCAGAGCTGTAATCGAGACTGTTTTCTATGGCAACAACGTTCAGAAAATCGAATCCGTACAGCAGGCATATGAATTGGCTGTTAAATCACCCGGCACTATTGTAACGGATATTCCCGTGTACAAGCCGGAAACAATGGGTCTTTCCTCTGACGCAAAGGTTCTCGTATTCAACGATGGTTCCGTAACGGGCAGAGCTGCTGCCGCAAGACGTATTCTCGGTTCCGAAGGCATAAACGAAAAGGAATACGCACTTAAGGTCGCAGATGCGGTATACAATACAAGATATAAAAAGCTTTATCACGCAGAAGCTATAATCGGTCTCGATAAGGACTTCATGGTAAAGGCTCACCTGTGCATTCCCGAGGGCGAAGAAAACATTATGTATTCATGGCTTCTCAACTTCCAGGCTATCACAGCCGAATATAAAGAAATGTATAAGGATTCAAAGCTCATTGAGGGCGAGGGCGATATATACATTTTCTCCGATCCTACATGGAGACATCCGGATCATCCGATGGGCCTCACATATTTTGATCCTAAGCACAACTGTGCGGCGCTCCTCGGAATGAGATATTTCGGCGAGCACAAGAAGGGTACTCTCACCCTCGCATGGGGCATCGCAAACCGTCACGGCTTTGCTTCTTGCCACGGCGGTCAGAAGCGTTACAACCTCCCGAACGGCAACAAGTTCGTTGTAAGCGTATTCGGTCTTTCCGGCTCAGGTAAGTCAACAATCACTCACGCTAAACACGGCGGTAAATATGATATCACCGTTCTCCACGATGACGCTTTCGTTATCTCAACAAAGGACGGCTCTTCTGTTGCTCTTGAACCTACTTACTTCGATAAGACTCAGGACTATCCGCTCGATAACCCGGATAACAAGTTCCTCGTAACTATTCAGAATAACGCCGTAACAGTAGATGAAGACGGCAAAAAGGTTCTCCTTACAGAAGACCTCAGAAACGGCAACGGCCGCGCTATCAAGTCAAAAATATGGTCGCCGAACCGCGTTGATAAGCTCCCCGAACCGTGCGACGCTATCATTTGGCTTATGAAGGACGCAACTCTTCCTCCGGTACTTAAGATTACCGACCCTGTTCTCGCTTCGGTTATGGGCGCAACTCTCGCTACAAAGAGAACAACGGCTGAAAGACTCGCTGCCGGCGTTGACCCCAACGCTCTCGTTGTTGAGCCTTACGCTAACCCGTTCCGTACTTACCCGCTCGCTGAGGACTACGCTAAGTTCAAACAGCTCTTCAAAGAACGCGGTGTAGCTTGCTACATTCTTAATACAGGCTTTTTCCTCGATAAGAAGGTTACTAAAGAAATCACTCTTGAAACAATCGAAAAGATAGTTGAAAACAAGGCTGACTTCAAGCCTTTCGGCAATATCGAAAATATGTATTGCCTCGATATCGATGGCTTTAACGCTGACTTCACTAATGAAGATTATACAAATCAGCTTAAGGCAAGAATGGCTGATAGAATCGCTTTCATTAAGTCTAAAGAAACAGCTCAGGGCGGCTTCGATAAGCTCCCCGATGAGGCTGTCGCAGCTATCGAAAAGGTTGCAAGCGAAATAAAGTGATGTTCTTTCGGGGCTTTTTTCGGGGCTTTGCCCCGAACCCCGTTCGTGAGGCTCCGCCTCACACTCCGCAAGTTTTTTTCCGGGGCTGCCGCCCCGTACCCCGCCAAGCCTTTGAAAAGGCTTGAC
>CAMEIT010000063.1 GCA_945918795.1 uncultured Clostridia bacterium
CAAAAGGCTTTCCCCAAAAATTAAGTCTGAAATCCCATTTGCTTCTGTCAAGCTCCGTTCCGTCAAATTCATCTGCCCATACCAATTTCCATTCACCCTCAGGCAAAAAACTCGGTTCGTGACCGTTTACTTCAAATTTCTTCATAATCTTTTCCTTCTTTCTTAAAAATAAAATTCTGTCTTTGCAGGTCTTATATCAGTCAGTGCCCCCGTATAATGCCTTAAGGTGTGCGACTGATACGGATGCTTTAAACATTCATCTTCATTTATTTCAATTCCCAGTCCCGGCTTGTCGGGGATTGTAATATATCCATCCTTGTACTCCAGTGACTCATTTGTCACAGCTTTTCTCCATTCCACATCGGAATACATGATTTCCAAAATCTCGAAATTAGGACAAGTCGCCGCTAACTGCAATGTCGCCGCATTCGCAACAGGGCCCGACGGATTGTGCGGTGCAAACGGAATATATCTGCACTCTGCCTCCGCCGCAATTTTCTTCAGCTCCATTATTCCGCCGGCGTGTGAAATATCCGGCTGTATGTAATCTGCCGCCATGAGATCAAACATTCGCTTATAGTCCCATCGCGTGTAAAGCCGCTCTCCGGCAGAAATTGCAACGGGAGATTTGTCCCTTACAGCCTTTAATGCGTCAAGATTATCAGGCGGAACGGGCTCTTCAAAAAACATCGGCTTGAACTGCTCCAGCTCCTTTGCAATTTTTATGCCCGTTGGAATGTTAAATCGTCCATGTCCCTCAATAAGTAAATCCACTTCATCTCCTACCGCCTCACGCACTGACGCAACGCATCTGAGTGCCTTATCAAGCTCTTTATTTGATATGTTAAGATAATTTTTTCCGAATGGGTCCCATTTCATTGCAGTTACACCACGTTCAACCGCAATTTTTGCCTTTTCGCCGAATTCCTCCGGCTCCTTTGCGCCCGCAAACCATCCGTTTACATATATTCTCACCTTATCATTTACTCTGCCGCCGAGCAGCTGATATACGGGAACGTTAAGATATTTACCCAAAATATCCCATAATGCCATCTCCACCGCCGACAGCGCCGACATCAGCACTGCTCCGCCGCGCCAATATGCGTCACGGTATATATCATGCCAGTGTTTTTCAATAGCAAGCGGATTTTTGCCTACAAGATATTCCTTAATATGCTCAACAGCACCTATCAGTGCTTTTTCCTTATATTCGAGAGTGGCTTCTCCCACCCCGTCAATTCCTTCGTCGGTATATACCTTGACAAATACCCAGTTGGTTCGGAAGCAATCTACCGCAAAGGTTTTTACATCTGTAACTTTCAACCTTCATCCCCCTTAACTATTTAGAAAAATTAGTATTATTAAAAACTATATTCTCAATATTATCAAAAATAGGAACGCCGTGGCTTCTATCCCAGTCCGCAGCACCATGTTGTCTGAAATTAGGAAGTTCTTCATCGGAAAGACATTCAAACCGGCAGTCATTAAAGTAAATATTGCGGATTTTATTATCCTTTCTGCCGCAAAGATAAGGAAATTCCAATCCGCTTGCGACAACCTTTGAAAAATAAATATTCCTTATCGCTTCGCATCTTGTACCGTCGGTCTGTCCGATATATATTTTTATCGGTCTGCCATAGATTTTGTCCATAACAATATTGTTGAACAAGAGATTTTCTATCAAAGTATCCTCTCTTCCTCTGTCGGGTACCTTTGAAAAATCCGGAAGAACAATAGAAATTCCGATGACCGTATCGGTCATGACCAAATTAGAAAATGTGCAGTTTTTTATAACTCCGTCGCTTATCCAACCTATTCTTATACCACCGGAATAACTCGTTAAATTGCAATTTGTAACGGTCACCTTTTCACAGACCTTGTTTTCCGCAAGAGATCGGTTATTCGCTCTGACAACAATACAGTCGTCGCCCGTCACTATATCGCAGTTTGATACAGTTACATTTCTGCTTGAATTTATATGTATTCCGTCATTATTTGGGTATCTTACCTCGGCTAAAATCTTGCATTTATCAAATACTACATAGTCACAGTCATGTATCCAATATGACCACCCCGAAGGCTGATTAAGCATTGTAATATCCTCTATTTTAATATTACGGCAGCCCGCAAAGAAGACAACTCTCGGCGGAGTGGGTGCGTCGATTCTCTCAAATCGCCAACCGGTCCATTCCCCCTGCTTCTCTCTTACAAATCTTGTTCCATTACAGTCAATTTTCCCCATTCCTGTTATGGAGATATTTTCACATTCCTCCGCGAAAATCATTGAGGCATTACGGGTTCTCGGCAAATTTTCACTGATTACATGCTTAAGGTTTTGCTTTTCGGGGTAGTCCCCGCAATTCGGCGAGCCCAACAAAACGGCGTTCTGCTCGATATGTAAATTAACATTGCTTCGCAATACTATGGAGCCGGTCATATATGTACCGTCCTCCAAAAGCACAGTGCCGCCGTTTTTCGAGGCGCAGTCATCTATTGCTTTTTGAATGGCTGCGGTATTCAATGTTTTTCCGTCACCCACAGCGCCGTAATTTCTGACATCGTAAATCATAGCTTTATCTCCTCATAAATATTTGCGATTATTTTATTCTCACAGTCAAATTCATCTGCTGTAATTTCATCAAACATACCTATGTGCATCGGTACTGTCCTTTCGGCGTTTATACGCTTAGCGAATCTTGCGGCGTCTGTCATATTCATATTGTTGCCGACACCGTTGACCGGCAGAAATACCGCATATATGTCATTTGGAATGTCGCCGAAAATCTCCTCATTATACAGAGTATCACCTGTGACATAATATTTTTTATCACCATCGTCAATTATCACTCCGATTGCTGATATGTCGCTGTGTTCGGCCTTTACCGCAGTGAATTTTATTCCGTTTTCCGTCCATACCGTATGTATGTTAAACTGAATATAATTATTGCCGCCTCCGATTTTTCGGACCTCCTGCCATACCGAAGCAGGCGAAAGAACAACTATATTCGTATCAGCGGAAATAAAACGGCAGACGGTTTCAGGATCATAGTGGTCAAGATGATTATGCGTAAAAATCATAACATCCGGTTTTATTTCAAACAAAGACTCATCTACCGCCTGTCGTCTGAACGATGCCGGATTGATTTTCTCTACGCTGTCCGACAGATACGGATCTATCATGATTTTAAAACCGTTCTTAATAAAAAGCAGTCCCGCTTGCCCAAGCCAGATTATTTTCATAAAACTCCTTCTTTCCGTTGACTTTTTGATATTTTTATTTTATAATATTTTATATAAAATAAATACATAAATTTTACTATATTTATTAGAAATCTTATTATTTATTTGGAGAAACAGAGAATGGATATAATTCTACCTGAAATTGTGGCGGCGGGAATTTATAATTCCCAAATTGCGGTAAAGGACAGAGCGATTACCAAAAACAGAAAAGCAACGATGTTTGAAATTGAAATTCCAATAGAGGAAGGCGGGATTTCTTATATAGCTTCGGAGGAACGGCATATTTCGCCCGATATTGTAATATGCGCAAAGCCCGGTCAGATACGTCACACAAAGCTGCCATTTAAATGCTATTATATACATATGATTTTAAACACCGGCACATTGTATGATATTCTGGCGGATATTCCTGTCTTTATTGAAACAAAAAGGTCGGCGGAATACAGGAAAATCTTTGAGGGACTATGCAAGCATTCCAATTCTCCCCTTGAAATCGACAGAATTAAGGCATTCAGTCTTGTTTTGGAGCTTGTTTATCTTTTGGACAAGGATTCAAAAAAGCAGCTATATCGTAATGGGCTTAAAAGCGGAAATTATGAAATAATCGAAGATGTAATAAAATATATAAAGGAAAATCTCACATCGGATTTGTCGCTTAATGCGGTAGCGTCATATGCGTCTTTGAGCTCTATTCATTTTCATAATTGCTTTAAGGCGGCTACAGGAAAAACTCTTCACGAATATGTGGAAGAACAGCGTATAAAAAAAGCAGCAGGGCTGTTGGTATCAACCGATTTAACCCTGACAGAAATTTCTTACGAGTGCGGTTTTTCGTCTCAATCATATTTCAGCTATGCGTTTAAAAGAAAAATGAAAATGACGCCGCGGGAATATGCAAAGGAAGTATATAAGCGTTATGACAGCTGATTGTTAAGTATGCAATGCAGCCGAACAGTAAACAATAGACTTGCAAAAAGGTACTTATCTTTGCATATGTCGGACTTGCAAATATCCTTGATGTCTATATCATCAAAACCGGCTCTGTATTGAGAACGGCAACACTGTTTTTCTATATATCCAACGAAGGACTCTCACTTTTGGAAAACTCTGCATACCTGGGACTTCCCGTGCCGGATAAAATAAAGAGCGTACTGCATCAGCTGCATGACCGAGATGTTAAGGAGGACTCAAACGATGAAGATAAATAAAAAACAGATTCTCTTATTATATTGCAGTATAAGGATATGGATCGGTTTGAGTAACAGTATAAAGCTTAATAACCGCTATCAAAGCGTGATTTACACGCCGCGATAGCGGCTTTCTTTTTTGTAATTTTTTCAAAACCTATTGACAAACTTTCCTTCGTATGCTATAATTACTACACGGTACAATTGTACCTTGAACAAATCGGAGGCATTTATGAATAAGTGGAGTCCCGAGAGGGCGGAGGCGATCCGCCAATTTATAGACGAATATTTTATGGAGAACCGCAAGTCTCCGACGGTGCGCGACATCGCGGCGGGGACGGGCATCTCTAAGACCTCGGTGCAGAGATATCTCACCGATATGAAGGAACACGGAGAGATCGAGTACAATGGTCGCCGGAGCATCGGCACGAATCTCTCGCGCAATATGTTTGAAACTACGCCCGCGATTCGATACGATTCCACCGTGTCCTGCGGGTTGCCGAGTGAGCCGAACGTGGAAGAAGCGGAGATCATTCCTCTCCCCACCGCGCTCGTTGGTGACGGAAAATTTTTCATTCTTACCGCCAAAGGTGACTCGATGACGGGCATCGGAGTTGGCGATGGCGATCTCGTTATCGTGCGTGAGCAGAATACTTGCAGGGACGGTGATTATGCAGTTGTCCTTGTAAATGGAAGTGAAACCTTGCTAAAGACGATAACCTATCTTCCCGATAAGAACGCATACTTGCTTCACGCTGAGAATCCCGATTACGATGATCGCATCGAGCGCAACGTACAGATTCAAGGAATTGCAACGCAAGTTATAAAGAAACTTTGACAGTGCTCTGCTTGTCTATCGGTCTTAGCAAGCATCGCGTTTGTCATGACAAACGGTCCATCGGTCTCAGCAAGCATCGCCGTTGTGTCCCAAATCCCAACGGAAACAAAAAACGTATTTAACGTGTCTGCTTGTCTTAGCAAGCATCGCTGTTGGACGCCCAAAGCCAACCGAAGAAAAAACATGAGTTACAGCAAGCTGTCTGTCAGTATTAGCAAGCACTGGATTTGGGCATCCAAATCCGTCTGTCAGTCGCAGCAAGCACTGCTTTTGTCATGATAGACAAAACCATAGGAGGTCAAAAATCGTGAACATCAAAGAAATGTTAAATAGAGTGCTCGATGTACTTAAGGATAATCACACCACGTGGTTTTATATAGAGCTTCCCAAAATAGATATGGAAGCTTTGAGAAAAAAGATCATTGCCATCTTAAAGGACAAGCACGGAGGTATCGGGACGATTCCCGATGATGAGATCGAAGCCCTTGCCGATGTTCTCCTGCCCGGTGTTATAAAATTCTTCTCCTCGAACGAATGGCGCGCTGAATTTGAAGAATGGAAGAAAGAGCGCGAGTTGTTATTAGCACAAAGAGAGGAACAAAAAGTATTAACGCTAAAAGCAGATGAAAGCAAAGTATCATAATAGTCACCGAATAGTGACAGAAAGGAGAGTCAATGACAGGAGTAATATACGCTCGCTATTCCTCTGACAATCAGCGAGAGGAATCGATTGAAGGTCAGCTTCGTGAGTGTCAAGCCTTTGCAAAGAAGAACGACATCACCCTGCTTGAGCCGTACATCGACAGAGCTTTGTCCGCAAAGACAGACCACCGTCCGAACTTTTTGAAAATGATCAAAGATAGTGCGGCGAAAAAGTTTGACGTTGTTATCGTGTGGAAGTTAGACAGATTTTCGCGCAACCGTGTTGACTCGGCGCACTACAAATATATTCTTCGCAAGAACGGAGTGAAGGTTATCTCGGCAACCGAATCCATCTCCGAAGGTTCCGAGGGCATTCTGCTTGAGTCGGTGCTGGAAGGTATCGCCGAATACTACTCTGCAGAGCTCTCCGAGAAAGTGGTACGAGGTCTGACCGAAAACGCGCTCAAATGCAAATACAACGGCGGTACACTTCCCATCGGATACACCGTTGATGAAAATCAGTTCTTCCAAATCGATCCCGTTGCCGCGCCTGCCGTTCTCGATGCGTTCAAGAAATATGCAAAGGGCGCAACGATGCAAGAGATCACCGACGAGCTAAACATCAAGGGTATCCGCACATCAAAAGGAACGAAGATCACCCTTAACACCGTGACACGAATGCTGCACAACCGCCGATACATCGGAGAGTATCAATATCGTGATGTGGTTATTCCCAACGGAATTCCCGCCATCGTCCCCGCAAAGTTATTTGAACAAGTACAAGAGCGAGCCGCCGCAAACAAGAAGGCTCCCGCCAAGCACAAAGCCGAGGACGAATATTTGCTGACTACAAAACTGTTCTGCGGCTACTGTCAATGTCTGATGACGGGCGAAAGCGGGACGAGTCATACGATGGACGTTCACCGCTATTACAAGTGCCGTGGTACACGCAAGGGCGGAACGTGTAAAAAGAAAACCATCAAGAAGAAATGGATTGAGGAGGTTGTGATTCTTCTCATTCAAAAATTCATCTTCGACGATGTTCTTCTCAACAGACTTGCTGACTCGCTAATAGCGAAGCTCAATGCAGAAAGCACCACGCTACCGATTCTTCGCAAGCAGCTTGCCGAAATAGAAAAAGGCATTGACAATCTCGTCAACGCCATTCAGGCGGGAATTCTGACCGCATCCACCAAGCAACGTCTTGAGCAACTCGAAGCCGAAAAGAGCGAGATCTCGGTGCAGATTCTCAAAGAAGAAATTGCTAAACCCACGGTTACAAAAGACGATATACTCGCGTATCTTATAAAGTACCGCAAGCTCAATATGAAACAGCTTGACCACCGCCGCCGTCTGATCGATAGCTTTGTCAATGCGATCTATCTGTTCGACGATTACTTGGTCATTACATTCAACTACAAGGAAGGCACAAAAACTATCACCTTTGCCGAAATTGAAGAGGCATTTGGTTCGGATTTATCATCACTCACTGCACCATATGAAAATAATCCGAACATGCTTCTCTTCGGGGAGTCGTTCGGATTATTTGTTTTATTCGAGTATCCCAATTTTAATAGCAAAAATGAAGATAGCCTCGGCAAGGAAATTCCCTGCCGAGGCTTTCTCAATTACGCTACGTTAGCCGCTCCCGCTTTCTTCTTTGCTTTCTCCCCCCTTCTCCAACTGTTCCTTTTTCTCTTCCTCCTCACGCCACTTTTGAAACTTCGCCATTTCGTCCTCGTTTCTCTACCGTGTATATTGACACGGAAAAATAAAAATTATATAATTCAATTATAATCTTTTAGTTTTCGGAGGAATAATATGAAATACATCGGCGATTATACAAGCGAAATTTCTTTTCCGCTAGGCGGTATTGGAACAGGTTGTGTGGGACTCGGTGGTAACGGAAGACTGATGGATTGGGAGATTTTTAATCGCCCTTCCAAAGGAAGTATAAACGGTTATTCCCACTTTGCGATAAAGGCTGTAAAAGACAATAAACCGATTACATTTGTTTTGAACGGCGATTTAAAAAAAGATTTTATGGGTCAATACAAACAGAGCAAATATACGGGCTACGGTTGTGGACCGGAGCCGCAAAGAATGTGTGGATTTCCACATTTTAGGAATGTAGTATTTGACGGAGAATTTCCCATCGCCACCCTTAACTTTAAGGATGATAAATTCCCTGCCGATGTAACAATGACGGCTTTTAATCCGTTTATACCGAATGATTCAAAAAATTCAAGCATTCCGGCCGCATTTTTTGAGATAGAGGTAACCAACACTACCGAAGAAACCCTTAAATACCAGATTGCTTTATCTGTTGCCAATCCTTACATATCGCGCAACGGAGCCAAGAAAAAAGACGGCTATCAAATGCTTTCGTTATATAATAGCGGTGAGGATAAAAGCAGTTTAGGTTACGGCGATTTAACCATCGCTACAGATTGTGAAAAGACATATACCCAAACCTATTGGTATCGCGGCGGATGGCAGGATAAAATAGTAACATATTGGAACGATTTTAACAATGCAGAAAATTTAAAGGAAAGAATTTACGATACAGACGGGAAAAACGATACGGGTACACTTGCTTGCGAAATTGAAATCCTGCCGCAGGAATCAAAAAAGGTTCGCTTTATACTCTCCTGGAATATGCCCAACTGCTACAACTATTGGAAAGAAAAGAGAGGGGAAAATGAACCGGTTAAGCCTTGGAAAAATTACTATGCAACCGTTTTTGAGGACTCTACCGACTCAGCCTCCTATTCTTTAAGTAATTGGAGTGATCTGTATAGCCGCACCCTGACATTTAAAAACACTTTGCACAATACATCACTTCCAAAATCGATAATAGACGCGGCGGCATCAAATTTATCAGTACTTAAATCACCCACTGTTTTGCGTCTTGAGGACGGCTCTTTTTACGGCTGGGAGGGTGTTCGCGAAAAGGAAGGCTCTTGCGAGGGAACCTGCCAGCACGTCTGGAATTACGCCTATGCAATGTGCTTTTTATTCCCTGATTTGGAGCGCTCTGTAAGAGATTTGGAGTTTCAATACAGCACCGACCAAGACGGCAAAATGGCATTTAGAATGATGTTGCCGCTCGGAAGCGAAATGAGCCATTTCCGAGCCTGCGTTGACGGGCAGATGGGAGCGGTTATCAAATGCTACCGCGAATGGAAAATTTCGGGAGATAATGAATGGCTTAAGGCTAACTGGGACAATATTAAAAAGGTTTTGGAATATGCTTGGAGTGACAAAAACCCCGATGCATGGGATTTGGATAAGGACGGCGTGCTCGAAGGCCGTCAACACCATACACTCGATATGGAAATGTTCGGGCCTTCTTCTTGGCTTGAGGGAATGTATCTTGCGGCACTTAAGTCTGCTGCCGAGATGGGCGACTTTTTAGGCGATACAGTAAAAGCCGAAGAATACCGCGAACTGTTTAATAAAGGCTGTAAGTGGACAAAGGATAATTTGTTTAACGGTAAATATTTCATTCAAAAGATTGATATAACAGACAAAAATATTACCGATAGATTTTCGGCATCCGACACATATTGGAATGACGAAACAGGTGAAATTAAATATCAGATTGCGGACGGCTCTTCAATAGACCAAATGCTCGCCCAATGGCACGCAGATATAATAGGCTTAGGCGATATATTCGACCGAGGGCAGGTTTCTACCGCCCTTAAGCAAATGATGGAAAACAATTATAAGCCTAATATGCGAGATTTTGCAAACCCATGGCGTGTATTCTCTCTTAATGACGAGTCCGGCTCAGTTATATGCGTTTACCCCAACGGGGCAAATAAGCCAAAGATACCGATTCCGTATTGTGAAGAAACAATGACAGGCTTTGAATACTCTTTTGCGGGACTTCTTTGTTCAAGAAATATGATTGATGACGGTATTAAGGCGGTCTCTGCCGTACGCGACAGATTTGACGGCAAAAAACGCAACCCGTGGAATGAGTTTGAGTGCGGAAGCAACTATGCGCGTTCTATGGCAAGCTATGCCCTTATACCGATACTTTCGGGTTTTGAATTTGATATGCCAAAAAAATACATCGGCTTTAAGCCGTATATTAAAGATAAATTCAATGCTATCTGGAGCATTGACGGTGCATGGGGAGAATTTATCCTTGACGAAAATAAGGTGACTGTAACAATAACCGAAGGCAAGCTTTTATTGTCAGCCTTTGGCTTGAAATTCAGCAACACGGTATCTTCTTTAAAAATTGACGGAAAGAGCGTTGACTTTAAATTTGAGAACGGTATAATATATTTTGAAGAAACAACAATTTCTCAAAATATGGAGTTCATAATATGAATCACCTTAAAATAACAACCGCCGAGCTTTCTAAGATTTGCGGTGTCTCTCAAGGCACGGTTGACAGAGCATTAAATAACCGTGCAGACATCAATTCGGAAACAAAGAAAAGAATTATAGCCATTGCAAAGCAGTACGGTTACCGAAAATATATTGATAGTGATGTAGAAAATAAAAGTGTCGGGCAAATCGGAATCATTGTATTTAATCTTAATAATGAATATTTCTCCAAGCTTATAACCGAAACAGAGTTTATTTTAAGGGAACTCGGCCTCAGCGCCGTAATAATGATGACCCATTATGATAAGCAGTACGAAATCGAATGTATCAGAAATATGTATAATATGGGTGTTCAGGGGATAATCCTATGCTCTGTAAACAGCGGAAGCGAATTTAACAACTATTTGAATTTGTTTGATATTCCGATTGTTGCCGTGGGTAATAATATCGGTTCGATTCCTTATGTAGGCATAGACGATTTTTGCGCAATGCGGGATATGACCGAAAAACTATTGGCAGAAGGTTATACGGATTTAATTTATTTCTCGCCTGCATTAAAATATAAAGATGCCGATGCACAAGAATCACGGTATGAGGGGTTTTTGAATGCGGTTTCAGACCGAAAGTACAGCTTGGTAACCGATATTGACCAAATTGCAGAATGCTATAACGATAAAACTGCCGTTATTTGCTCTACTGACTATTATGCGTTTCAGGTGTATTTCAAGGCAAAAAATGCCAAAATAGTAGGCTTTGATAATTTGGACGCTATCCAACAGTATAAACTGAATATCGATTCGGTCGGATATTCCGTTTCCGAAATAGCAAGGTCGGCAATAGATATTATAGTCGGCAAAAAAAGCGGTAATTTTACCGTAGCTTATAAAATAATTGAGCATAAGGCCCAATAGAAATGTCCGAATCAAAACCACATGATTTATCTTTGACATTTTCCGTTGATATAATAAACCTTGTATATTCAAATCCTCATAAAATTTTAAGTCGCCATCTTTTTTGCCACCTCTGACAACCAAGTGCCTCGGTACACAGACGCGTATTCGAGGCACTTCTTTTTTTGCAGTTTTTTTCTCTCGCTTCGAAACGGCGCTGTTGTCAAGCCGGATGACTTTCACGCCAAGTTCACAAGTCTGTGATATAAATAAAAGAAAGCGGTTTCAGATTTTTTAGTTTTATGAGCAACTATTTATAAAAACCCGTAGCAAAGGAAATTTCCGTTGCTACGGGCTATTAATTATAAGTTTTATTGCCTATCCAGATCGGATGCTTTGAACTTGTCGATTTTTCTGAGTGCGATCATATTTGTTATGATTGCGAAAACAATACTCAGTCCCGCTCCGGAAAGACAAGCGATAAGATTCGGTGCAGTCAGAAAGTTATCACTCTCACCTTGAAGCACATTCAATATCCATACACTGAGTCCGATTCCTATTACGATTTCGAATAGGATACCGAGAACAGTCAGAACGATATGGTCCCGGTATACATATTTTTTCGTTGCGCCGATGCTGAAGCCATTGATGCGCATAATGATAAGCTCCCGTTTCTTTTCGCTGATGGCAACCACGTTCAAATTCAGAAGAACCAGCAGTGCCATTACCGCTGAAAGAAACAGGCATATATAAACCACAAGTATAGTGCTTTTCAGTGCCGCCCCGAATACTCCAACCCATTTTGCGTGTTCATCGGTGATGGAAAAATATCCGTCTGTTTGTGCCAGTTTTTCCTGTATCTCTTGCGGATTTCTGTCACCGTAATTCAAAAATACGGTGTTACTGACCATCTCTTTTGCCATCATACGTTCATAGCAAAAACGGCTCATCACCACCTGGCTGGTAGAAAGATAGTGTTCACTCACAGCCACCACTGTACTTTCATGACTTATGCCGTTCATATCCAAAAGACCGATGGTATCACCCACATGAATATCGTGATGTTTTTCGTAAGTACGGCTGATGATCACACCGTCTTCGGGTATATCCAGAGGCTTTCTTGTTTTATCATCCTTCAAAGCGATAAAACCTTGTAAACCGGTTTCTGTCTCAGGAACTATCAGGTCTGCTTTACTCAGTCTGCCGGCAGTATCTTTAATAAAGATCGCTTCCTGTCTGACAGAAGTATAGCTCACTCCCTCGTCTTCAAGCACGGAGCAGAGGTTATCCTGCGCACCCTCAACAGAATTATCGCTGACCAGACGCGCATCAAAAGTCCAGATGTCTTCAAAATGCCTTTCAGGTGTATTGAAAATAGAAAGCTGCAATGTCATTCCGGCAACGACAAGTGACGTACAACCGGCAACACCCACAAGCGTCGCAATCACGCGGGTAACATCGTTTGCCAGATTATTAATGGTAGTTTGCGTATAAAGAGAGCATTTCTTCCACCATCTCATTTTTTCATAGAAATGTGTGCGTCCGAGACTACCACTGTCTCCGCGCAGAAGCTCTATCGCCGGTTTTTTCAAAAGCTTATTGCAGGAGAGCCATGTGGCCAAGAGTATCAATACCATTTCCACTGCGGCAATCGCAAGAGAATCGTGAATTCGGAAAACATTTCCGATGGTCGGGAACACAAACCACCGTTCATATGCCTGATTCACAATCGTTTCGATCACAAAGTAGCCAAGCAGACCGCCGCTCAGGATTCCGACTCCGACAGCGAGCACGGAATAAAGCATATAGTGAGCAGTGATTTCCTTTCTACGGAAGCCGAGCGCTTTTTGTACACCTGTTGCGACCTGTGATTCGTGCACATTGCGGGAAACCGAGGTGTAGCACATCATCAAACCGACAAACACAAACAGAATTGCCATGGAGAAGCAAAGCTTTGTGCTGGAAATCGCACATTTATTGGCGGAAGCATAACCTGGGTTGTCGGCGCGTTTCTGTACCGTCCAGCTGTCATAACGAATGAAGCCTTCCATTTGTTTTTCGGCATCACTGGGTTCAATCTTTTTCTCG
>CAMEIT010000064.1 GCA_945918795.1 uncultured Clostridia bacterium
CACTTCATATGATAACCTATCCCCCTCCCTCTCGGAGGGCGGCGTGCCGTATATTAAAATTTTTCCGTACATAACCCAAAAGAGAAACGTAAATTAAATCCTCATCTCCGAAGCCGTACTCTTGGCGAGGAGATGAGGAACCGCAAAGCGTTTTAAAGTTTTCGGGTTCGGGAGCTTTTGAAAAAGCTCCCGAGAAAATCCTTAACTGTTTTTCATAACGACTGTTTCGACGGAATCTGCGACGTGTTCGCAAGCGTCGGAGCAAGCCTCCATATATGAGTATATATCGCGCCACGAAATAATTTCGAGAGCATCGGTAGACTCAACGTGAATCTGTCTTGAAGCCTCGAGGTAGAGCTTATCGCATTCCTCCTCGGTATGATTAAGTTCGATTATCATATCCTTAAGCTTTGATGACTTCTTGTAATTTTCGAACTCAACGAGCATTTCGCGCATTTTTTCGCAGCAAACGATTATTTTTTTAACGAACTCTATTGCATTGGGTTTAACTGTTTTAATGCCGTAGATATAGAACAGCTGGAGCACCTCTTCGATTTTATCTGTAACCTCATCAATATTCTGGCTCAATGTATCGAGGTCCTCGCGTTCAAGTGGTGTTACGAAAGCCTTAGCGAGTGCGGCAGAGAGCTCATGTTTCTTTATATCAGCCTCATGTTCTGTTTTATGAAGCTCAACAATCATTGTTGCGAGATTATCGGGTTCATAATTTTCCAAGCAATTTTCGAGATACTTTGCGGCGCGGCAAGCGCAATCCGCACAAGCTATAAAATTTTCAAAATAAAAACGATCAGATTTATTTGCCATAATTTTTTATCCTTTCAATATCAGAATATCATCATGAATAATTTTGTCATAAAGAAGCCTATGATTCCGCAACCCGGGAAAGTAAGTATCCATGTAAGGACCATATCCTTAACAACGCCGAAGTCTATTGCGGACAAACGTTTAACAGCTCCAACACCCATAATAGCCGTTGTTTTGGTGTGTGTAGTGGAAACAGGTATGCCCCATACAGAGCTCATGAGCAAGCACAGCGAAGCCGCAATATCTGCCGAAAAGCCCTGATATTTTTCAAGCTTAACCATATCCATGCCGACGGACTTGATAATTTTCTTGCCGCCGATTGACGTACCCAATCCCATAACGAGAGAGCACAGAAGCATCATCCAAATAGGAATTTCTGTTGCGGCGACGGGTTTGCCCTGAACGAGGAACATACTCAATATAAGAACGCCCATGAATTTCTGTCCGTCCTGAGCGCCGTGCATGAAGCTCATTGCCGCGGCACCGAATACTTGCGCGCCTCTGAAGAATCCCGTTGTTTTTGTTCGGTCGGTGCGTCTGAATATTAAAATAATAACCTTGCACACGATCCAGCCCAAGCCGAAGCCGAGAATTGTTGAGAGAACCAAGCCGTAAATAACCTTGACCCATTCTGCTCCGTTTACGCCCTCAAGACCGCTGTGAAGAGCAATAGCGGCGCCTGTAAGACCTGCAATAAGAGCGTGGCTTTCGCTTGTAGGTATTCCGAAGTACCAAGCCAACACCGCCCATACAACTATTGCAAAGAGTGCCGCACACAAAGCAACTATCGCTTCATGAGAATTAGTGCCGAAATCAACCATATTTGAAATTGTGGTAACTATCGACTTGTTAATGGCGGTCATGACAATTACGCCTAAGAAATTAAAAATCGCGGACATTATTATAGCAGATTCGGCACGCATACAGCGCGTTGCTACGCAGGTTGCAATAGCATTCGGCGCGTCAGTCCAGCCGTTTACGAAAATAACGCCCAATGTCAGAAGTACTGCTACCAAAAGAATAGGATTTTGCAGCATCTGTTCAAAAAAACCGGTAAATGACATATTATCCTTTCCTTATGTAATGGAATATAAAAATTTAAACAGATTTTCCAAATAACCATTCGATACGAACCATAACTCATTATTATTCACTAAAATCTATTTTTAATCAATGACAGCTCCTATATTATATCATACTTTGTCCGAAATTGCATCAAGAATTTAACATATTTCGCCTATTTAATACAAGTGTTAAAACTTTATTAATAATTTATTACTTTTATGTGCATCAAACGCTTTGTCTTGACATTTAATGCAGTGCGGTGTTATAATTTATATATATTAATTTATATGTTAAGGATATTTTGCAAAGCACGGTCGCGCAGATTATTTGCGTGAGCCGCGTTTTGATGCTTTGGAAAAATGGAGTCAAAAGTGAAAATAATACGTGATATCGTTACTGATGAAGAAAGAGCTTTTTACGGAATAAGCGGTGCGCTCATAGAGAACTGCCGTTTTGAGGGCAAGGCGGACGGCGAAAGCGCACTCAAGGAAAGCTCCGACATTAAGGTCGTAAACAGCGATTTTGTTTTAAGATACCCGTTCTGGCATACGAAAAACGGCGTTATAGAAAACTGCCGCCTGTATGATACGTGCAGAGCCGCACTATGGTATGACGATAATATAAAAATACTCAATTCGAACCTCGGCGGAATAAAGGCTGTGCGCGAATGTAATGATGTTTATATCGAATGCTGTAATATAGTAAGCCCTGAGTTCGGTTGGTTCAATAAAAATATCGTTATGAAGGATTGCACGGTGGAAAGTGAATATTTCCTTCTCCACAGCAGTAACATCAAGCTCTATAACGTTAAGCTGAAAGGTAAATATTCGTTCCAATACTGTAAGAACGTCGAAATATATAATTCCGTACTCGATACTAAGGACGCATTCTGGGAAACCGAAAACGTTACCGTGTATGACAGCGTCGTTAACGGCGAATACCTCGCATGGTACGCCGATAACCTCAAACTCGTAAATTGTAATATCGCCGGGACTCAACCCCTCTGCTACTCAAATAACGTCGTACTCCGAAATTGTACTATGACAGGCTGTGACCTCGCGTTTGAAAAGACTTCTGTATTTGCGGATGTTCGCGGTAAAATCGATAGCGTTAAAAATCCGCTTAAAGGTGCCGTAACGGCAAATCAAATCGGTGAAATAATCGATGAATATAATACCCCCTGCAAAATAATAATCAAGCAGTGAGTTTCTTGGGGACTTTTTCTTGGGGACTTTTGAAAAAGTCCCCAAGCCCGAAAACTTTAAAACGCTTTGCGCTTCCTCATCTCCTCGCCAAGAGTACGGCTTCGGAGATGAGGATTTAATTTACGTTTCTCTTTTGGGTTTTGTACGGAAAAATTTTAATATACGGCACAATTCACATAAAAAGAAAAGCAAGTTCTCATAAGAGTGGAAAATATCGTCATATTTTGAAATGTGTCGGGGTTGTATAAAGGCTTAATAATATTGTAATTTGTAGGGGGCGACGTCCTCGACGCCCCGTTTTGCGACACAAATAACATAATATGAATGTGATTTTAACATAATAAAATATCTATCAACTTCAGTGTTATCGCAATAAGTATTTAATGATTTTGCACATTTCTCCGCGATTTTTTGCATATCAATAATTCTGCGTTTTCGGGGCGTCGAGGACGTCGCCCCCTACTGTTTTATCGCAAAATTGACGGAGAGAAACTGTAAACTCAAAAAATCAAAAGAGAAACGAAAAGTAATTGGCAATCTGACTCGACGACCACCGGCGAGGCTGATTGCCTTATACAAAGTATTTTAAAGTTTCGGTCAAGCCTTTTCAAAGGCTTGGCGGGGCGCGGGGCGGCAGCCCCGAAAAATAGCCCCGAGAACAAAAAAATAACCTTTTTCGATAAGAAAAAGGTTATTGGAAACAAAGAAATATTATGATCAAGAAGATCAATCGATTTCATACGGGAGCAATGCGATATTACGTGCACGCATGATAGCTACTGTAAGCTCTCTCTGGTGTTTAGCGCAATTACCCGTAATACGTCTGGGAAGGATCTTACCGCGTTCTGTAACGTACTTTTTAAGCTTATAAACATCCTTATAATCAATAGAAGTAGCCTTATCAGCGCAAAAGCTGCAAACCTTCTTTTTTCTCTTTATATTGCGAGGTTTCTTATCAACCATGTTCATCATATCCTTTCTTAAAGATTAAAACGGAACTTCATCGTCTATATCATCAACAGATGTGAAGCCCGCCGGCGGAGCATTATCATCCGGGGGATACGGAGCACCTGCACCGGACGCTCCCTGTGCGCCGTTCCAGTCAACGATAGTAGCGTCATCAGCTACGACCTCTGTAACATAGCGCTTCTGACCGTCATTGCCGTCATAAGAACGAGTCTGTATTCTGCCGCTGACAGCCACCCTTGCGCCCTTTTTGAGATGCTTGCTGAGAGTTTCCGCAAGACCTCTCCATGCCACAACGGGAATAAAATCAGCGTCATAAGTACCGTTTGCATTTTTAAAATTTCTGTTTACAGCAATTGTAAAAGAAACGGTTGCAATGCTGCTCGACGTATAACGCAACTCGGGATCTCTTGTGAGTCTACCCAATAAAACAACTTTATTCATGTCAAACTCTCCTTATCACTCTTCAACTCTGATTACGATAGATCTGATTATAGTATCCGAAACCTTGTAAACATAGTCAAGAGCCTTAACAGTAGCATTGTCACCTGTAAAATTCACAACGACATAGCTGCCCTCGTTATAATCCTGAATCTCATATGCGAGCTTTTTAATGCCCCATTTGTCGGTCTTTTCAACCTCACCGCCGTTCGACTTGATCGTGTCCTCAACCTTTGCGATAGCCGCTTCGGATGCTGCCTCGTCAAGATCCGGGCGAAGGATATAAACAGTTTCATACTTTCTCATAAATTCACCTCCTTATGGACTTTGCGGAGAACCCACTCTCGGAGTTCTCAAGGATCTTTTAACTATAATATTTTACCACATTTATTCATTTTTTGCAACACCCAAACGAGGTTTTGTCAGGGGACAATATGTTTTGTGTTACCATTATTTACATTTTATTTACAATATCGCATTCGATTTTTCAGATAAAATCGTTCTGAAACAATTTTCCGAGCCGCATATCGAGCTGGGCAGCGTATATATGAGCAAGAGTGTCGTATGCTTCCCGTGCGCCGTCAAGAGTTGTATTGTCCGTCATTGCCTCGGAAACCTTTTTGCCGCTCAAATACCTGCATATTTCAATAAGCTCTTGCCCGTTGTACTCGGCTGCATAGGAAGTAACGTTGAAGCCCGAATAATGGAGCAGATATATATAAAACTTAACCGTTGCCGAAGCCGCCTGATATGTATCCCGGCACCTGTCAAGAAGCTCAAAATACGTCATGCACAGTGCGTATATTTTGCTTTTGGCATCGGAGTTTGCCGATATTGTGCGCACGTTTTTCACAGCGTCTGCAGCCATTGAAAGCTTGTCTATATCTGTCTCGATGCTTCTGAAGCCGCCGAGGCATTTTCCGTCCTTGAGCAGAAGCAAATTGCCGTTTGAAGTGCATTCGAGCGATACAACCGTAAATAAATTTGTAAGCGGCAGAAAGCGGCTCGAAAGTCGCCTTGCGCCCGAAGCAAAAACATATACCATTCCGTATTCGGCAGTAAGCACCTCTATAACGCGGTTTGCATCCGAATTGTTTTTCACGCTTGTTATTAAGCCCGTAATGTTTCCGTTCATATTTTTATTTATATCCCAGCGAACGCATAGTGCCGCCGTCGTTGCGCCAGTCCTCCCTGACCTTTACCCACAGTCTGAGATTAACCTTGCAGGAGAGCATATTTTCAATATCCTCTCTTGACCTTGAGCCTATCTGCTTGAGCATGGCACCGCCCTTGCCTATTATAATGCCCTTGTGCGATTCCCTCTCGCAAAATATCGTGGCTTCAATATCCGTGATAGGCTTGTCGTTCCTTTGCGTCATTTTGATTACCTCAACGCCTATTCCGTAAGGTATTTCATCAGACAGAAGCATTATCGCCTTTTCCCTTATCATTTCGGATACAACAAACCTTTCCGACTGGTCCGTCAGATAATCGGGGTCATAAAGCATAGGCCCGTAAGGTATATATTTAAGTATCTCGGGAATTATGGATTCCGTATTTTTCCCGTCCTTTGCGCTTACCTGTATAACGCTTTTTACGTTGATATTCTTTTTGACAGTATCGGCAATCTGATCCGCGCGCGCGTTTGTTGCTCTGTCCTTCTTGTTTTCAATGAGAATTATGGGCTTTTGAGTCAGCTTCAGAGCTTCCATTATGTTTTCATCCGCACTCTGTATTCCCGATGCAAGATCCACCACAAAAAGTATGCAGTCAACATCAGCCATAGTATCATTAACGGACTTCATCATGTATTCCCCGAGCTTGTTTTTCGGTCTGTGTATACCGGGAGTGTCTACAAGAATTATCTGATAATCATCTCCCATGAGAATACATTTTATGCTGTTTCTTGTTGTCTGCGGCTTAGGCGATACAATGCTTATTTTCTCTTTCATAAGCGTATTTATCAAAGTCGATTTTCCCGCGTTCGGCTTTCCTATTACAGCCGCAAAGCCCGTCTTGAATTCACTCATCTCTGCTTAATCCTATTTTATTCATAATTATCTCTTCAGCCTCGCGCATACGTGTCCGCATATCCTCGTCCTCGTGGTCAAATCCGAGCAAATGGAGTATGCTGTGTACAAACAGATACACAGCCTCTCTCTCAAGCGAATGACCGTATTCCTCAGCCTGTCTTTCGGCAACAGCCATACATATCACCACGTCTCCGAGCATCAAATTTGAGTTCTCGTCAAACTCCCCGTCGGAAATGTCATCGTAATCAATGCTTCCCTCGCAAAAATTCTGGAGCGGAAACGAGAGCACATCCGTCACGCGGTCAATGCTTCTGTTTTCCTTATTGCATTCTCTTATCGTATTTTCATCAACAAGGCTCACGCTTACCTGAACGCCCGTCGGTATGCCGAAATATTTAACAACTGCCGTAAGCGCCATTTTCATATACGCGCGCAAGGACGGTGTAAAAGCGGAGTCCTGCTGTTCATTGTAAAAATCAATTTTTATTCGGTTCTGTCTCATTGTTTTCCCTCAGTTTCGGATATTCAACGCGCTGATGATATGCGCCTGAAAGTATAGTCAAAAATGACTGCTTAATCGTTGTAATCTCCTTGAAAGTGAGCGGACAGTTGTCAAGCTGACCTGCATCTATTTTTGCTTCCACGAGCTTATCGATAGTATCCCTTATTTCATCTATGCCGTGCGTTTTCATAGAGCGTACCGCCGCTTCAACGGTATCTGCGAGCATAACTATCGCGCACTCCTTTGTTGACGGTGTTTTTCCGCTGTATTTGTAATCGTTGACGTTTACGTTTTCCTTGCCGTAAAGATTGCAGGCGTTATAGTAAAAGTATGAAGCGAGCGTGCTTCCGTGATGCTCCTCGATGAATTGATAAAGTATCTTCGGAACCTTGTTCTGCTCGGCAAGATAAAGCCCGTCCTTAACGTGCGAAATTATTATTTTCGCGCTGACTTCAGGCGGAAGGTCATCATGCGGATTGTAATCATCGGTTTGATTCTCCTTGAACATCTGCGGACGCATAAGCTTGCCTATATCATGATAATAAGAGCCTATCCTTGCAAGCAGTCCGTCTGCACCTATATCGTTTGCGGCGGTTTCCGCCATGTTGCCTACTATAATGCTGTGATAATATGTTCCCGTTGCTTCTATCTGGAGCCGCTTTAGTACGGGCTGGCTCTGATTTGACAATTCGAGCAAGCGTATAGGCGTTATTACGCCGAACAGGTTTTCAAACACAGGCAAAAGTCCTATTGCAAGCACAGAAGCCGCAACGCCGCCTACAAGTATCCAGCACGTATTCATGACAACCGAGGCAAATTTTGCCGTCATATAATATTCCATTGCAAGCACGGCAAGACATTCCGTTGCAGCTGCCGCCAATCCGAAAATAATTATCATCGAGCGGCTTGACGACGCTTTTTTGATCAGGCACGCGCACATTGTACACGTAACCATCGACGTAAACGTAACCGCAAAATCTCCGCTTGCATACATACCCGAAAACAGTGACAGAGGTATTCCCACAATCAGCGCCGCTCTGCCGTCAATAAGCATAGTTATCATTATTACGGCAAGCATTGAAGTACAAATATATCTGTTTAAGCCCTTTACAAGTATGTAAAGATACATTGACAGTATCATGAGCAATGCAATTATTATGTTGTTTCTTATGTTGAGTGTAATTGTCCGCTTGTATGAAATAAACATAAGGCACTGTATCGCGCATATGATCAATATTGCAACCGACAGGCTTATATAATTTGAATATTCATTCGCGCCCGACGCAAGAAGTCCCAGTTCCTCTATAAGTCTGTACTGAGCCTCCGTTATGGGCTGTCCCGCGGTGATAATTGTCTGTCCTTTTTTGTAGACAATCGGCTTGACGGATTCGGCCGCTATTCTGCGTGCTTCCTCTGTTGATTCGGCGTCAAATACGACATTAAACGAAAGCTCGGCTGTTATTTCGTCAAGTATGCTGAGCATTTCGGCATCAAAATTAAGACCTATAAACATCTCTCTTATATTTTCAAGAGTGCTCTCAAGCTCCGATTCGCGTATTCCCGGAGGATTGAGCTTGGAAAGGACAATTTCGGAAACGTTGTTTTTAATCAAAGAAATCTCATTATCGGTTGCCGACGCTATTATCTTGAGCTGATCTATTGAAAAGAAGTAATCAACGGACGTGCTTACCGAATTCCAGAATGAAGCCGTAAAAACCGTATCAAACAAATTTTTGTTGTTTATAACGTCCTCATACGTGAGGCTCGAATAATATGCGTACTGCTCGTTGTATCTTTTTATCTTTTCATCATATTCGCGTCTCTCCTGCGAATCAGCCTCCCACTCGGGGTCAGGTTCTCCCGGATGCTCGATGGAATCTATCATGTGCTGCTTCCATGAATCAAAGTGATTGCAAGCCATATTGAATGCCTGCTCGACGTATTGAATACCGCTTCTGATCTTGTCGTAAATAAGAGCAGTTTTTGAATTATCCATAACGTAAATATCCTGAACTGCGTCTCTTGCCTCGTTAATGAGCTGATCCGTGACGAACCGGTCTTCAATGTCGCGTGTTGCGTTAATATTTTCGGTGGCAATATCTCCGACATTAAAGTCAAATTGCCTTATAGGTTCCGCGATAAACAAACCGAGTATCACTGCCGCCGCAACAACAAAATTACATATGGCGCAAACCCATATTCTCATTTTGTCGCTGACCTGTTTTTTCTCTTTTTTCTTGGTTTTATATTTTTTATTCATATAAATCTCCATTCCTTTCTTCGGAATACGATTCGTATTGTGCATATAAATATACATTTTATATTATACACCATTTAATGCTGTTTTGCAAATCAATATTCCGTATAAAATCAAAAATTACAACAATACTATAAAATATGGAAAAATTACTGCAAATTGCAAAAGAAAAAAAGAATTTTATAATATTGGGCGCCCTTTCCGGGCTTATAAACGGTCTGCTCGGCAGCGGAGGCGGCATAATATTCGTGGCAGGCACAACGCTCATAATGCGCACAGAACAAAAGAAGGCTCAGGCATCTGCAATTCCCGCCATGCTCGCATTCAGCATTATAAGCGCCGTGCTTTATATAATAAGAGGAACGCCTATTCAAACGGAAATTCTCATACCCGTCGTTCTCGGCAGTGCGGCAGGCGGCATTGCCGGAGCGCTTTTGCTCAGTAAATTTTCAAATAACGTGCTGAGGTATATATTTGCCGCAATGATAATATTTGCAGGCATAAGAATGTTATGTTCATAATTCACTTACTCATTGGCATAGCCTCGGGTATTCTCGGAGCAATGGGCGTCGGCGGCGGAAGCGTGTCGATTCTCGTGCTGTCGGGATTTCTGGGCGTGGATCAAAAAAATTCACAATTAATTAACTTGTTTGCGTTCGTGATTCCTGCCGTAACAGCTGTAATAATTCATTCCAAACACAAGCTTATCGACAAATACAACGTTATTTTCACTATTGTAGGTGGTATTCCGACAGCTGTGGCAGGAGCATTTCTGGCAATAAATCTTTCCTCGTCTGTATTAAAAACTATTTTCGGCATATTTCTCATCATACTCGGGGTATTTGAAATTTTCCATAAAATGGTGTATAATATAGTTGATCGCATTAAAGAACACATTCTCAAATCCTAATATTGAAAGGCATTGAATTATGAATATAAGCTCACTCTATGAATCATGGAAACAAAATACCGCTCTCATAAACGAGAACTGCCTGAGCGACAGTGAAAATTTGCCGCTTAACAAAGAGCTTCTTTCCATAGACGGAAATACCGAAGAAATTAACGACCGTTTTTATACCGAGCTTGATTTCGGTACGGCGGGACTTCGCGGCGTTATAGGCGCAGGCACAAACAGAATGAATATATTTACCGTCGGAAAGGTTACCCGCGGTATTGCCGATTATCTCAACAAGCTCAATACAACGCGCAAAAGCGTTGTTGCAATAGCATACGATTCAAGGCATATGTCCGCAGAATTTGCCCAGGCAGCAGCAGGCGTTCTCAATGCCGCAAACATAATAACATACGTATTCGACACAATTCAGCCTACTCCCGTTCTTTCGTTTGCGGTGCGTTACCTCAATGCAGACGCCGGAATAATGATAACCGCAAGCCACAATCCCGCAAAGTACAACGGATACAAGCTTTACGGCAGTGACGGTGCACAGATGATGCCCGAACCGTGCAAGGAGGTTTCCGCTCACATAAACGCCGTTCCGAGCTTCTTCGGCATTCCGTACATGAAGCGCGACGAGGCTCTGAAAAACGAACTTTACAACAATATGCCCGATGCACTTCTGCAAAAATATTACGAGCTTGTTGAATCCGTAATAATCGACCGCAGTGTAATAGAAAACAACAAGGATAAAATCAAAATTGTATACACGCCTCTTTTCGGATGCGGAAATGTTCCCGTATGCGAAATGCTTACAAGGCTCGGCTTCAGCTTTACGCCCGTAAAAGAACAGCAGTCGCCAAACGGCGATTTCCCCGGGCTTAAAAATCCCAATCCCGAAAACAAAGAAGCGTTTGATGTTGCAAAAATATACGGTGCCAAAACAGGTGCCACACTGCTCGTCGCAACAGACCCCGATTCCGACAGAATAGGTATTATGTCAAAATACAACGGTGAGTATTATCCACTCACTGGAAACCAGACAGGTGCACTTTTGCTTGATTATATACTCACAAAACGCAAAGAAAACGGCACTCTCAAGCCCAACGCGGCATTTGTAAAGACTATCGTTACAAGCGTGCTTGCAGATAAAATAGCCTCAAGCTTCGGCGTTGAAACAATATCCGTCCTTACGGGCTTTAAGTTCATAGCAGATAAAATACAGCTGTTTGAACGTCAGTCTCGTCAATTCGTGCTCGGCTTTGAAGAAAGCTACGGGTACCTCGCAGGCAGCTTCGTGCGCGACAAGGACGCGGTTATCGCATCGGTGCTCATATGCGAAATGGCGGCATATTACGCATCAAAAAATATAACCGTGTACGAGGCACTTATGGCGCTTTACAAAAAGTACGGATATTCTGTTGAAAGCGTTATTTCATTTGACTTTGAGGGCAGCAAGGGAATGGAAATTATGGAAAACATAATGACAGCCTTCCGCAATTCGGGCATAAAATCGCTCGCGGGTAATCGCGTTACGGTGTTTGCCGACTATCTCGCGCAGGTACGCACAAATATTATTACAGGCGAAACATCCGCAACCGAGCTTCCTTCTTCGAACGTTTTGTCGTTTGAAACAGACAATGATACAAAAGTCATCATTCGTCCGTCAGGCACAGAGCCTAAAATCAAGCTCTACTTCTTCTCCACAAATAAGGATAAGGAAATTGCCGATGCCAATATGGATTCGCTTAAACAAAACGTAACAGAGCTTCTTAACAAGTTCAAGGGAGAATGCTTATGAAAATCAATAAAAAGGTTGTAATAACCGTTGTAATGGTCCTTATTGTCGCCGTGTGCGGAATAATCGTGTACAATGTAAACTATGTGCCTAAAATGCTCGTCGGCAGTATATATAACGGACTTACACTCAGAAGCGTTACAGATCACTCAAATGAGTTTGCCGCATATGATATAAACATCGCTTCTCCCCTTGAAAAGGAAATAGCGGAAAATACATCCGTTATCATATCCGCAATGACGCTCACATCCGATGATGCGGGTACCGTGACTCTCAGAATCGTCTCTCCCGATATTAAAACCGCACTCGAAGGACTCGCCGTCGATGTGGCAAATGATGATAAAACCGACTTTGCCGATGCACTCTCCGAGGAATTGCTCCTTATGTTTAAAAATAATTCCGTTTCTAAACGCGCTGAGCCCTTTTTCGTTGAGGCTGATATGAAGTTCGTGTCAAATACTTGGATCATCGTACCCGATGATGAACTCTTTAACGCACTTACCGCTGACGTTAATAACCTCATTGATGAACTTTATTGTATGAATTAATTTTTTTGAGGACTTTTGAAAAAGTCCCCAAGCCCGAAAACTTTAAACTGCTTTGCATCTGCTCATCTTCCCGCCGAGAGTATGGCGGCAAGATGAGCATTTACTTTACACGTTTATTTAAGTTTTTTACGGCAGAATGTTAATATACAGCGCATTTCACTTAAGGAGAAAAGTAAAATAAATTCTCATAAGGGTGGAAATATCGTAAGATTTTGATATGTGTCGGACTTTATGTAAAACCTCAATAATATTGCAATTTGTAGGGGGCGACGTCCTCGACGCCCCGTTTTGCGACACAAATAACATAAT
>CAMEIT010000065.1 GCA_945918795.1 uncultured Clostridia bacterium
TAACAAAAGGCTCGGATACAATATCTTACACGTATGGCGAATCGGGCTTGAGAATAAGCAAAACTGTAAACGGTGTCGTTCACAAATACATATACGACGGAGACCTGCTCATATCCGAGCAGTTCGGTGACACATTGCTGATATATGTTTATGATGAGGCAGGTTCACCGATAGGCTTTAAGTACCGCACAACAGGTTATGCGATAGGCGCCTTTGACAGCTATGTGTTTGAGAAAAACTTGCAGGGAGATATTGTCGCAATCTACAACACAAGCGGAACCTCTGTTGCAGCATATAAATACGACGCATGGGGCAATGTAATTTCCGCAACCGGAACAATGGCGAGTGTTAATCCGTTCAGGTACAGAGGGTATTATTATGATACCGAGACGGGGTTCTATTACTTGCAGTCGAGGTACTATGATCCGGCGATTTGTAGGTTTATTAATGCGGACGGATATTTGTATAATCACCTTCAAGGTTTGAATCTCTTTGCGTATTGCTATAATAATCCGGCAATGTATGTGGATTATACAGGTGAAGAAGCGGAAGCTATTCAATCAATATGGATAGTGATTGGATCTGTTCTAAGCGTTATTGACGGACCTTTACCAATAGGCGAAACTGTATTAATTATTACAATTGGAATTCTGTTTTTGACATCAGGTGATACTGCTCAAACTGACGTTGCCCAGAATGATGCAAATGAAAATGACGCACCCCAGAATATATCGGATGATGATACAAATGTAGATCAAAATGGTAGACCAGTGGTTAAACCTGGTCAGCAACCTACAGTAGAAGATGGATATATAGCACCTAAAGGTGGACCTAAATGGGATAAAAAACAAAAAGGATGGATAGATAAATATGGCAATACGTGGGTTCCTGCTCCGACTGGCTCGGGACTTGATCACGGAGGTGGTCATTGGGATGTGCAAAGTCCCAAAGGGGGATATTCAAATGTATATCCTAAAGGACGCGTAGTACCTAAGCAAAAACCGTATCCAAGAATTCCTATATTTTAAGAGAGGAAAACAATGAATGTACGCGAGATAAATCATAAAGCATTGAATGAGTTATCAATGCAAAATTGGTCAAAAGCACAGAAACTGTTGTTTGAAAATGCAAAAAAGAATCCATGCCACGAAACATTCAATAATATTGGATATTATTTATGTACTGAAGGATTAATGTGTAGTAACGAACGCTTCAGAAATGCAGATAAAATTGGCATAAAATATCTTGTTAAAGCAGCAAATATGCGCACAAGCACAATAAATCTTTGCAGTTTTGCTACAATAATTAACTTGCGCAGCAGGAATGTTGTAAATAATCCTGATGATTTTTGGTCATACCAGAATGCTTATAATGTTTTGGATAAGGCTGTAAAGCTTGAGTATTCTCATGAACTTGAATATAACAGACTTCGCTTTTTGTATTTATACGACGCAAAAAATGAAATGATACTTGATGGTTTAAGAAATCTTGTGCATTCTTATATTTCTGAGGACAGTATTACTTTTTATCTGTATGTATTGTGTGTTCATTCCATGTTCGAAGAATGCCTTCTTGAAATAAAGAAATTCGAACAATATATTAATCCTGCAGACTTGATGATACTGTATTATTTGTGTGGGGAATACGCAATGGGTGCAACGTATTTTTCTGATATAATTGACAAAATAAGGCTTGACGAAACGGGAACGGCTATAATGACTGAATGTCTAATAAAAACGGGTAAGTTTAATGAGGTAAGACGGTATGCCGATACTGTAACAGAATATGAGTCGCATATAAAATACAAAGGTAAAGACAATTGGCAAGTTCGCGTTTTTGATAATTTATTGGAGACAACAGAATACAGACAAAGCCTTATTTCAGAGTATAAATATATGCCGTTATATATAACGCCTTGTTGCTATTTTGGATGTACTGTTCATAAAACCAAAGATATTGATATTGTTTAAACATGATTTACTGACAAATAGTTATAATAACAGTAATGACAATAGATTTACTTACGTCAATGACAATGACGTGGGTACGCGGACGAGAGCTTGCAACCGTAACAAAAGGCTCGGATACAATATCTTACACGTATGGCGAATCGGGCTTGAGAATAAGCAAAACTGTAAACGGTGTCGTTCACAAATACATATACGACGGAGACCTGCTCATATCCGAGCAGTTCGGTGACACATTGCTGATATATGTTTATGATGAGGCAGGTTCACCGATAGGCTTTAAGTACCGCACAACAGGTTATGCGATAGGCGCCTTTGACAGCTATGTGTTTGAGAAAAACCTGCAGGGAGACATTGTAGCAATCTACAACACAAGCGGAACAGCTGTTGCAACATACAAATATGACGCATGGGGCAATGTAATTTCCGCAACCGGAACAATGGCAAGTGTGAATCCGTTCAGGTACAGAGGATATTATTATGATACCGAGACGGGGTTCTATTACTTGCAGTCGAGGTACTATGACCCAGCGATAGGTAGGTTTATTAACACCGACAGTATAAACGTAATAGGTGCAACACCAACAGCACTAACCGATAAAAATCTGTATGCTTATTGCGATAACAACCCTGTAATGCGAACAGACGGAGATGGAATGTTCTGGGAAACTGTTTGGGATATAGCATCACTTATAGGAAGTATAATTGATGTTGTAAATGATCCGTCAGACCCGTGGGCATGGGCAGGACTTGTTGGTGATGTTGTTGATGTACTGATTCCTTGCGTTGGCGGTATTGGTGAAGTAACTAAAGTTGCAAAAACGGTTGACAACATTGTAGATGCAGCTGATGATATCCATGACGCAGTTAAAGCTGTCGATAAAGTTGATGATGCGATAGACGCTGTAAAAACATCAAAAAGATCACAAGCTGTAAGAAAGGCTTGGAGGAATGAGTATTTAGATGTAAAAAATGGTGGAAACGGTGTGTCACGTATTTGGACTTCATCTGAAAAGATAGAGTTGTTAAATACTGGTAAAGTAACAGGGTATCAAGGCCATCATATGAAAAGTGTGAAAGGCTATCCAGAACTTGCCGGTGACCCCGATAATATTCAGTTTTTAACAAGAGCAGAGCATTTAAAAGCACATGGTGGAAATTGGCGCAATATAACACATGGAAGATATACTGGATAAAGAGGAGAAATTTATGGTATTTTTTAATTATATTGAGACTTTAAAAGAGTTTTATAAGAATGATGTTATTATCAGAAATAATGGTACTATATTATTGGGAATAGATAAAATTCCCAAATGTCATCATATGTTATTTAAACCGCTTACAGATGAAATAATCACATCTTTCTTAGTATCTGAATACAAAGGTAAATTCCCAAAAGAGTACATCGATTTTTTACGGTATTCAAATGGTGCAAATTTATATACTGTAAAATTAAAAACAGAAAAATTTGAATTTGCCCATTCAATGTTTGTAGTTTTTGGACTGCCAAGAACAAAGCCTTTTGACCGACCTTCAGACATGGAGGAACCTTTTGATTTAAGAGTCGAAGATTTAGGTAGAAACAAAAAAATACCAATGACTTGGCTAAAATGTGGAACGTACATAAAAAATTATGATTTTAAAATTCAGAATGATATATTTATCGATACTGAGACAAATAATATTTATTCTTGCATTAAAAATCAAAATAAGATTATTGATACGTGGGATAATTTAGATAGTTGTTTTTGCGATATTTTCAACTCATTTTTAGATAGCAAGCCCGAGTATCATATTTGATTAGAATAATTATATGATTTAGTCTAAATAAATAGCAGAAAGTATTATAATAGGTGTCATGCACTATATTTTTCTTGACACTTATTATAGATTGTGGATAAATATGCGATAGGCAATCCGCTTTCATACTATAACGGAACGTCGATGACAATGACGTGGGTACGCGGACGAGAGCTTGCAACCGTAACAAAAGGTTCGGATACAATATCTTACACGTACGGCGAATCGGGCTTGAGAATAAGCAAGACAGTAAACGGTGTCGTTCACAAATACATATACGACGGAGACCTGCTTATATCCGAGCAATTCGGAGACACATTGCTGATATATGTTTATGATGAAGCAGGTTCACCGATAGGCTTTAAGTACCGCACAACAGGCTATGCGATAGGCGCATTTGACAGCTATGTGTTCGGAAAGAATCTTCAGGGAGACATTGTTGCAATCTACAACACAAGCGGAACAGCTGTTGCAACATACAAATACGACGCATGGGGCAATGTAATTTCCGCAACCGGAACAATGGCGAGCGTGAATCCGTTCAGGTACAGAGGGTATTATTATGATACTGAAACGGGGTTCTATTACTTGCAGTCGAGGTACTATGATCCGGCGATAGGTAGGTTTATTAATGCGGATAACTTAATATCAGGTGTAAATGGAAATTTGCAGGGATATAACTTATATGCTTATTGTTTTAACAATCCTATTAATATTGAAGATGAAAATGGTAACTGGCCACAATGGATAAAAAATTCGTTTAAATGGGTTGCCAAAAACATTGTTAAACCGATTGTAAAATCTGTACAAGAAAATCTCTCCAAAGTGGATGCTACATATTCTACCGGTGTAAATATTAGCGGAATACCGAGTATATTTAATTTTAATATTCAAGCAGGTGTTTCTATTGATACTCAAGGAAATGTTGCACTGCAATATTCAACAGGAGGCGGTTTTACAACCGGTTCACCAAACGTAATAAATCAGAACTATTTCGTGGGTAGAAATTGGTTTGGATTTGTTTTTTACTATAATTATTTGAATTGATACTTAAAACCACCGCCGAGAGCGATCAAATGGTTACTCTCGGCGGTGGTTTGCATTTATCTGCATTATCTTATTTGTTGTATTTCTGACCCCTCAAAGGCAAAATAAGAATCATCCCAAGAAACATAATTGTTATATTCCCTGCTACCGTAGTATTTTATTCCCTCAATGCCGCTCTCTCTGCAACAATCGGCAACAAAGCATGGTAATAGATACTCTCTTTGTATATGTAAATTGGTATTAGTAGCTCCAAATCGACAGTAATCCAAAAACTTATTTTTTGTTTTAAGCTCCTGCGATAAGTCTATCATACGGATTGAACGTGTTGGTCTTAATGTTGCAATTTGAACACGTGGTTCTTTTGTATGTTTGGAAACCTCCATTATAGCGCCTTTAGGCGCATCAGAAAAATAATAATGACTTTGACCTACAAAATTAAATCTTCCGTGCCATGTTATTCCTGCTGGAGCTCGCCGCAACTGAGCTTCTGTGTAAGGACAAGTATTTTCCGGGAGTGCACGAGCGTGGTAATAATATGGTTGATCAAAATCTATCATTTCGTTCCATTCAGAGATTATTTCCAATATTCTTCGTCCTGTAGGATTATTTAATGCCAAGTTAGGGTGTTGATCTAAGTAATTCAAAAATACAATTAAATCTGCTTCATCTAACCCCGATAATAAATGCAACGAAGAACAGATAATATTAGTTTCCTGAACATTAACACGCTCATTCGGGGATTCCTCAAGATAAAACATTCTCGATGGAACATCCAAACTGATATTTTCAGAATATGCAAGCCTATTAGCTGCGTCAACATTCAAGCTGTTAATAATGGTCGGAAGACCTTTAGGCAGCTCAACATCAATATGTTCAAATATTTTTGCAGTTTTCAGCAATGCGATATTTGGGGCTTCAATATACGATGTTTGCAAAGCGTCTGCAAATTCAAAAAGTCCAGCGAATTTATTTTGCATCAATGATTTTTGCAGTTTGTCAATTTCCGGCGTCTTAAATGCGTTTGCGATTTTTCCCAGAGCATCCCACTGTAAAGATACTATATCCATAGTATCCGCATACTTGAGTAAGGGACTATCCAATCTGTCAAATAACGCTTTTTGACGTAAAGAAATTTCCTCAAGTGTATCGTTCAATGACAAATTTCTTGACACACTTTCCAACAATCTATTATAATTTTCGTTGTTGAACCTATCAAGTATCGATGAATACTCAGATAATACTCGGGATATCCCTTCATAGTGATCAAACAAATTACTTTTTCCCATCCTTGTTCTCACTCCTCAACTTGTCTGTAATTTATTCACTAATTAATAAAGAGTGAATGTATAGTTTTCCTGATCTATAAATGACTATATTTCTGCAATGTGGTGCTTTATTAAAAACCACCGAATGAATCCAAAAGCTGATGCTCTCGGTGGATTTGATTTGTGTTATGTCGAACATAGCCGATTAGGTAAATTCAATTTCTTCGTTTACCTTTTCATGAATATCGATGCGATTCTGAATATCAATAGTGTTAACTAACCATCCGTTCAAATGACAATTTTTAATAAACTCGTCAATTCTGTTTACACCGTTGATTTCCTTCAGCGTCACAACAACGCCGAACCGGAGACCTACTCCATCTTTGGGGTCTAATCGATTGTTGGTTTTTATCTCCATGCCCCAGTTCTTGTTTTTGTAAGATTTTTTTGCTTGTTTGTCCTTAGTTGGTTTTTCGCAAATGTATTTGACATTATCCCACTTTCGAAATCTTTCTCTTGCTTCGCCCTCAAGAATATAACTTCTTGCACCGCCTACATCCTCGTCAGGGTTCTGCTTGTCATCATTGATTTCGTATAATGTTCCATTGTCTTTAATTCTACCAAAATGCAGATTCAATTCCGTGTTTGTATAGTCAACGCCTTGCGTTCTATCACAAATTGGAAAATAACACATAGTAGCTCTTGCCACATATGGGTATTTATCATCTTGCATAGGAATGGGAAAATCATAGTTGTAGGTGTTCCATTTTTCACTTACATCTGTGACAACAAACTTAATCTCATCGTCTTTAGTACGAACAATGTCCTCAATCTTAATCGGTACAACGCCATGTCCGTACAGAGCTACTTCTTCGGGTGTCGGCGCCTCATTCCAGGCTCTGGCTGAATCGATAATCATAGCTTTGGCAATTTCTCGATTGAAGCCCAAAACATTGATAAGGTACGCTAATTTGCGAGCAATCCAAGGGGCAGCATACGAAGTACCTGCAACATTGGCAGTCCCCAAAGGCTCACAAACACAAATGTACTGTTCCTCACTGCCTCCGTAATAACTTACATCGGGTTTCGCAAAGAACGAAAGAGCCAGTCCTTTTCTGGAATATTTTGTCGACAGACCACTTTTGGTGACCGCGTTTACAACCATACTATTGATTGAATCCGCAGGAGAACCGATTTTTACAACGCTATCATTAGGCTTATTAGTGCCGGCAACAACAAAAATAATATCATTTTCATATTGTATTTGATCAAGGATAGCGGCCTCTGCAGATATAAAATTATCATTCACTTCCTTATCGCTACCAAGAGAAATATTCCAGACCTTTATATCTTTGTTTTCTGCGATAATTCTTTTGATCTGTTTGATTATAGTAAATGAGGAAAATTGCGAAGCTGTCGCAACGCCAAAATGACGAACTTGAAATCTTCCGCAGCCATCATTCAGCCATGGATTCAAGCGAGGTCCGTCAACAATTATTGATGAAACCGCGGTTCCATGACGATAATCTCTTGCTGTTCTTGGGATAGCCTCATCAACCATATCATGATATTCTACCCATTCGTTGAAGTATACCCCCTCATCAAACAAGGTGTCAATTACACCGATTGTAGGCTCAATAGACGGACTTGGAATATGAATCATTCCATCGTCATAACTACCCATAAAGTCTTCTGGGGAAAGATCTAATAAGTTTTCCGTTGCCATAGCAATAAGATATGGAGCTTTCTCGTACAAGATTTTAGCTTGGTTTTCGTCCAAAAAAACAGTTCTGTTGTCCAGAAGACGGCTTGTTAAAATGTCAATACCAATATTTTTGAATAGAAGTCGAGTATCCATCTTGGTGTCATAAAGTGTAATAATGCATTCTTTGAATTGTTGAGGTGCTCTTTCAACTTCAAAGTCTTCAATATAAGAAACATCCGCAATTACTTGCCTAAATGCAGATTTTGACATGTGATGAGTCTTGGTATTGATTTTATCAAACAAGGCTTTGCTGTTATCAAATACTGCTTTAGTAATACCGTCTTTGAAAAGAGAACGAACAATTTCGTTTGCTATCAGCAATGAATTGATTGTTGTATCAAGATCATATGAATCCAAGAAATATGTGATAATATGCTTGCTCTTTTCTTTGTTGAATTTTGCACCAACGATTGCCAAATTCGATTCTTCACCCTTGAACAGTCCGGCGATACGATTTGATTTTGCAACTATCTTGTTATAATGAACGCTAATCAATAGTCCTTGAAAGGGCTTTTTTTCTTGCTCCCAAAACTGTTTTATCTGTTGTAATTTTGCTTCCAATCTAAGCAACTGCTCAGTTGTAACAACAGATCTGCTATTCATAGCGGCTCCGCCTGTGCCAGGGCGTCTTGCTGCCTGAACAAATCGCTTGCCTTTTAGTTCAAGCATATTATTCATCCGATTCATCCTCCTTACTTAATTTTCGAGAAACAGAGCTTTTGGATTCGCCTTTTAATTTTTCTATTTCTCTTACGGTAAATCCCTTATCATAAAGTTGAGCAATATCTGTTTTTTCTAATTCGCCAATCAAATTATTGTAGAGCCTTCTTAAATAATCGTGTTCCAGACTAACATCACTAAATGCTAAAGAAGTCTTGATGATGTTTTTTAATTCTCCGGGATAAGGAAGTTCCGGTGCAACAGTTAAAATCTTTCTAAATAGTCTTATATCTTTAGAAACACCTTTGAAATTCTTAACAAACGAAGAAAAATAAAATTCTGCTACCTCAATCAAATCTTCTTTTTCGTATCTATTAAAGTTGATAACTGCATCGAAACGTCTGATAAGTGCTTTATCAAAATTGGAATATAGATTTGTTGTAGCAATAATTACAATTTCTTTATTTAAGTCTGTTAATCTATCAAGCTCTCTCAGTATCGTTGAAGTAACACGACCCATTTCTCTGACATCATTTGAATTTATTCTGTCAAGAGCAATTACATCAATCTCATCAAATAAAACAACCACTTTATTGGCATGCGGTATCATATTGATTTCGTTAAAGACCAGAGAAATGTTTTTGTTTGTTTGACCCAATTTACTATCAATTAAATTATCAAAATCAACGCAAAATAAAGTTCTGTCTAACAAACGCGCAACATGCTTTGCCGCTTCGGTTTTTCCACTTCCAGGCAACCCTTCAAACAAAAATTTATTGATGCCTATGTTATGGTTTACTGCATTGATTATTCCTTTGACATCTTCGGAAATTTCTGTTGGAAGATTTAGCGGATCCATTATGCGAGTATCGATTTGCTTCAAAAATTCGCTTTCAAAATCGCTACTTTGAGGAGTATACATATTGGACTCTGCGATTAAACTCATAATATACTCTGCCAATTGATCATCACCGATGCTGTCAAAGTATCTGGCTATATTTATCGCTTCATTTCGAAAAGAATTCTCATTCTTCTCCACATGATATTTAATTAAGTTCAGTACATTTTGTTTTTTCATTGTATCATCCTCCTTGTCTATTTTATATTATATATTATTTTGGGACAAATGTCAATATACTTGGGACAAAATTATTTATATTGAATAACCAATGATAGGTTACACTTATCTAAAATTAAAAGTGCTGACCTTATATGTTGTCAAGGTGGAGCTGCTTGCAGACTGATAATGCAGAAATATTAAGTACAATTTTTCTGTTTAATCATAGAAAGTCTATGTTTAATAGACACTGTTATGTTTTCAGGACAGGTGTCTTGCAAGTGCAAAGAAACACTCTACAATTGTAACCTACAAGTATAATGAATCGGGCTTGAGAATTACGAAGACTGTAAATGGTGTCGTTCACGAATACATATACGACGGAGACCTGCTTATATCCGAGCAATTCGGCGACACATTGCTTATATATGTTTATGATGAAGCAGGCTCACCAATAGGCTTTAAGTACCGCACAACAGGCTATGCGATAGGCGCCTTTGACAGCTATGTGTTTGAGAAAAACTTGCAGGGAGATATTGTCGCAATCGACAACAAAAGCGGAACATCTGTTGCAACATACAAATATGACGCATGGGGCAATGTAATTATCTGCAACCGGAACAATGGCGAGCGTAAACCCATTTAGGTATAGAGGGTATTATGCCTCGCAATTTGTAGGTTTATTAATGCGGATGTATATTGATACAACAGTTGAGATTCCCTTATAGTACATCCGTTTGGAGCAATCAAGAGGAAAAGGACTTATTCTACATATTCCCGCCTGGATCAACATATTTTATGTTATCATCGTAATAAGAAATCATTTTCGAATTGTTATTATTCAAATATACTATTGTATTGATCGTTTCTCTGTTACACAGATGCTCAATAAGTTCATTTACAAACGCCGGTTCGCAATCTACAAAATGCGACCGGCTCTTCTCTTGAAAGATTTTTATTTTCATCTAATCTTGATAGTCCCGAGACAATGCCCTTTAGATGTGTGTCTGAGATAACTGTAACATTTGACAATTTCGTTTGTGTTGTCGTATCTGAAAGCAGGATAGAAATACATAATAATTACATCAACTAATATCGTAGATATTATCGGTCGAGAAAATGATTTCTCATGTAATTAAATTTATCATCTTCGGATATCTTTTAAATATTTCATTATAATCAATTATCATTCCTCCATTCCAATGTATCGATTTCATATCTTGCAACAATATATTTCATGGCATTTCCAATTTCTTTTTTCCAATCCGGGAATACACATCCTTTTATATCATTATTTCCCAAAACTCTTTTATAAGGACATCCTCCGCAATAACAGCAAGGTAACATAAAACAATCTTTACAATTCTCTCTAAATTTAAAATTTCCGAACCATTTTCTGTTTAAATCACCATTAATTATAGAGTTTCCGTGTTTATCTATCATTCCAATTTTATTTTCAGGCATTTCAAAATGTTCTGTACACTTATATATTGATAAATCATAACCTATTACGTATGTATTTTTCCTGGATGAATTACAAAGAACATTCGAAGGTGTAAATGCCCTCAATACATTCGAAAGATTAATTGACTTATCACTATATAATCCCATTCTATTTATTGTGCTATACAAATCAGATGTATTAAACATGTTTTTCATTTCTTTTAAATCACATCCTCTAACATCGATAATCGGAGTTAACTCCAAGTTGAAACGACTATCATTACCAAAAGTATCCCTATAAAACGAAATAAACTCATCCAGATTAGCTAAAAAATCTTTACTTATATTAGCTTTAATTGTAATATATGCATATTTATATTTGTTTTGATTGTCCTTTATATATAGTAAGTTATTTATTATTCTATTAAATTTATCGTCCCCGCCGTTCAATACATGTTGAATATTGTGATGCTGTTCTAAGCCGTCTAATGTAATTTGATACCTGAAAACATTTAAAGCATATAATTTATTAAATGTTGCGGCATCTAAATTATATGCATTTGTTGTCATATCTGAAGTCAATTGAATATTTCTTTTGTTACACATTTTAACTATATTCTTCATAATAAAGTAAACAATATCAACAGCTACCAAAGGTTCTCCGCCAAACCAAGATATTATTAATTTTTTAGCTTTGTTCGTTTCTTGCTGTATATATTTTAGAAGTGCTATTTGATTATCGTATGTCATCTTGCCTTTTTTATGTGTTTCTTTGCAATATTTATATGTAAAATTGCATTTTTCCGTTGGCATAATTACAAACATAGTTTTATCGTCCATTGCAGCTTCATAATACAATCTACTAACAGTAGCCAGCTCATCAGAATCTTTTGCAACCAATATGCCTTTTTCACACAATTTCGCTATATAACTATTCTCGTCATTATATACAATATTATCCATACGCATTAATTCATCGTACTTCTTTATATCTGATTTCTTCACTTTGCAAAAGCCATCTATGCCTTTTACAAAGTTACATATAATCAGATCGCCATTATCATCTGTAACCGAATAATTAAATTGAGATTTCTTCAATAATAACCCATTTTCCATAACATACCTCATATCACAATTCATAAATAGCATATCTTTATGAGAATTGTGTTTTATTAGCTTTCATAATCAATAAAGACGATATCTCTAACAAATCAAAAGGTTATCCGTTTTATATATTTACATTATAAACAACTCTGTTAATACCTCATCATTAATATATATTTTAGTAATAATGATATATAAAGCCTATTTACTTCATATGTAAATAATTAAGACTATCGCTTAGCGAGATTATGATGCTTAGATTGCACGCAGTATAATCCTGAGTTGCTATCGTAATAATATTCAAATAACTTAATAGGTTATATATGCTTATTGTGATTGCGATAATTTCTCCTATATTTTACGAGCATGTAACTGTCAAATGCATCTATCATTACGCATATAAACTTATAATTAAGCTTTGAAATTCTACAACTTAGAATACACTTGCAGACGATTGTTTCATAGAAGCACTGGCCACAGAGCCTTCGTTACCATCAAACACTATCCTTAAGTCCATTGAAAGAATACTTGCCCACGGGGGTGTAACTGCGATTGTAGAGCAGAAAACCAAACGATAAGTAGAATAAACTGCTACAGTGAGAAAATAAAAATTAACTGTTTAAAAATTAATTTTTTCGTCGTACATTTTTCCTCTATATGTATAGTATTCTATTATATATAACAAAAAAAGTCGAAAATTGTGACACAATTTTCGACTTTTC
>CAMEIT010000066.1 GCA_945918795.1 uncultured Clostridia bacterium
ACCGTCCATACTCAACTGTACAGAGGAAGCTCCGCGCATATAAAACATGGATGCCCGAATGCTGTTGTCTTTCAGACTGGTTTCGGGATAGTAAAAGCTTTGATTATAGAAGAATTCGGCGTAATCACCGAGATCTTTACCGGTATATGTCACGCCATCCTTTTCAAACGAGTAGTCTGTGTTAACCGCCTCGATTACGATATCACTGTTCTTTACCGTGACATTGCTTGAATTCACGGCGATCGTTCGATACAGGCATTTCCATCCGATCACAACGGGATGGAGAAGTCTATACAAACCGTTTGTCGCTTTGAGGTCCACCTTCAGTTTGGATTTGCCTTCTACATTGATATCGGCTCTGTCTGCCCATATCGCATAATAGGCACGTGTGCCGTCGGACAGATTTTTCTCGTCGGGCATATATTCCTTGTTTTGGGTAAGCTTAAGCCTTGTCTCCACGGGATCACCCAGGTAAGAGTATACTTCAAGGGTGGATCCGTTTAATATGGAAATTCCATTGGGGTGGGTACCTTTCGTCGATATGACAGCCGCCATCGAGTCATACTGGATCGTACCTTTACTGTCGTCTTCTTTTTTCTCGACTTCATCATGGTAATACAGCTTGGAGTAATACGATTTGTAGATGCCGCCGAGCCATTTGGTTGATGCTTTAACCTTCGAGCCGTTATCAATGATAATTTTACCTTGTGCGTAGATTGCCGCGGTACGGTATGTCGTCAGATCCAGCTGCACTTTTCCTTCGGTTTTGAAGTCACCGTTGGTGTAAAACGCCGTATCTGTGGAATACACGGTAAGCTTTCCGCCGCCGGTCACCGTGAACCCGCCGGATCTGGAGTAGAAGCCCATTGTTCTGACGAGCGACAGTCCGCCCGGGACGTAATACCCGGTGCACCAGTCCGGTTTACCGAGGGTTACATCGCCTGTCACGTTAATGTTCAGGTTTGTCAACGTTTTTACATCAACCGCAGCCATATAAAATGCGAATGCCGAAAGGTTACAACTCGGGTCATATCTGTAAAACGCGGCAAGCGACGCGTCAGATGTACTAATCAATTTTTCAAATGCCGCATTGAACTTGTCGCCGTCGGTCAATGTCAGCGTGTTGGTTGCAGGGTCGAAGCTCCAACCCTCGCTTGCATTGCTTGTGTAGGTGCTGGTTACTGCTTTTCCGAAGACCTTCAGCCCATAATCCGTTGCTGCATCGGCATCTGCCGTAGCAAAGATTGCGCCCAAGCAAACCATGCAGAGCACCGTCAAAAGAAATCTGACTGTGTTTTTCATTATTCTTTTCCTCCGATATTGGATTTATTTTTATCGAAATATAATTGTATGCTTACCTTCAAAACCTTGATCTGTGTCTGCAAATAAAACTCATCCTCAAAAAGCGCGTAATGTACGCAGGCACGAACCAAAATAAAAATCAATGGCGTAATGATGTCATAAGGAATACCGAGGTTATCCTCCAGGCTTTTGGCGTATTCTGTATAACGTCGGTCGACGCCCTTGAAAAACTGCTTCCCGTATTCGCGGTATTTGGGGTGTGTATAGACCTGATACATCAGCCGATACTTTTTCCCGTGCTTTTCAGCCGTCCAATACGGTATCTCATCTATGAATTTCCATAGCTCCTCAACGTCTGTGGGAGCCTTCGCCATAAAATCATCCTCAACCTTGCTCATGCAATACTCCGTCGACTGCACGATCAGGTCATCAAGATCTGTAAAATAGTTGTAAAAAACAGCCACATTGCAGTCGCAATGCTGAGCAAGCGCACGTATCCCAACTCCGCTCAGGCCGTTCTCGGCAAAGCAATCAAAGCATTTTTCCATTAATTCCTGCTTGCGATTGCTGTACTGCTCCTCATTTCTAACTCGCATTCAAATATCCCCTCGTCTAAACATAAACGTTCGTTTATATTATAACACTTAAAATAGTGTAAGTCAACATAATTTTGGCGTAATTTGTCCGAAATTTTCCCCTTAAAAAATCGTTTTATTACATGACATCAAAACTGCCGATTTTTTGAGAATCGTTGAATATTTTCATCCGAATGTATTGATTTTATCGGCTTTGCGGATTATAATAGTGATAATTCACAAAATGTGTTACGGATATTTTATTGTACGGAGGGAAAAATGAACGCACCGATCGACATCAGCACTGTAACATTAAAAACGGAAAGGCTGATTCTGCGCCCGTGGAGAGAAACAGACCTGCAAGATCTCTATGATTACGCAAGTGTAGACGGAGTAGGGCAAATGGCAGGGTGGACGCCGCACAAAAATCAGGAGGAGTCAAGGCAGATACTTGAACATTTTATCGAGGGCAAGCACGTTTTTGCATTGGAACATCAAGGCAAGGTAATCGGTTCTTTGGGCATTGAGGAATATAACGAGGAACATTATCCCGAGCTTGCCGACGTTTCCGGGCGAGAAATAGGCTATGTTTTATCTGAAGATTATTGGGGACAGGGGCTTATGCCCGAAGCGGTAAAAGCTGTCATTCGCTATTTGTTTGACACCGTAAAGCTTGATTTCATTCTGGTGGGACATTTTGATTGGAACAGACAGTCCGCCCGTGTAATTGAAAAGTGCGGTTTTCAATATATCAAGAGCTGTCCTTATGAAACAAGATACGGCACCGTTGAAAATTCCGAGGAAAGCATTCTGTATCGTTCGCACTACACGGAATAATCGTTTTTGGAGAGTAATACATAACAAGCGCAATGTATAAAGAGTCAGCCGTACATCTCGGCATATCGTTTCAGGCAATAAGTAAATGGGAACGTGCGACGGATACCCGGATATTACCATGCATGAAAATCGGAATTAAAAGCAGTTTTGCGGCAGAATAACAGAATGCGGCACTCGCTGTTTTGCGAGTTCCGCATTTTTTGTGTACAATTATTGCATCCGAATCAAAGCGTCGAGTACATAAAGAATATCTCCGTCAATACAAATTGACCTTTCCTCTATTTCATTCGGACAAAACGCATCGTTTGAATTGACGCAAGCATACACCGCATTTGAATTGTTCGCCGTCATTTGCCAAAAAGGGTATTTTATGATCCCGGGCGTGTTGTACCCAACGCCAAGCTCCAGGAACAAAATATGTGAATCGTTATAACGATGCAAAAATTCTTTATATCGTTTTTGAGCATCATACCACCCCTCATCCTGCACAAATAAATCGTCACAGCGCAGATTCATAGTCATCGGCGCGCCGCACACCGAGCACTTCGGAATAAGGCTCGTCGGTATTCTCATGTTGCCTTGCAGTTCTGCCATTTTGCGGACTACTTCTTCATTATTATATGTCTTATTATGACAAGCTTTCGAGCATTGCCACAGACCGTAATCACCCTGCGTATAAAACAAGCGTTTTTTGTCTATCCCGGCTTTCCGGAACTGATGATCAACATTCGTTGTCAACACGAAATATTCCTTATTATTCATAAGCAAGAGTATGTCTTTATACGGCTTGCCGACAGGTACATCATAACGGTTCACAAGTATATGTCTTGACCACCATGCCCAATATTCCTCCAACGTTTCATACGGATAAAATCCTCCCGAATACATATCCGTTATGCCGTACTTTTTATGAAAATCCGCAAAATATCTCTCAAACCGTTCACCGTCATACCTAAATCCGGCGGCTGTGGAAAGACCTGCTCCCGCACCTATCACGACAGCATCTGCGCTTTGCAGTTCATCCTCGAGCCTTTTTATTTTATCCGAGAAGCTCACGGTATATCTCATAATCTGACTCCTTAAAGACATTGAATATCACCTCTGTTTTGCTGTTCGTCCGTTTCTTATATTCCTTGACTGTTTTTATTGCTGTTTCTGCGGCTCTTTTATTCGGAAAATGAAATTCGCCCGTTGAAATACAGCAGAATGCAATGCTTCTCACGCCGTTTTTATTTGCAACATCAAGGCAGGAATTGTAGCAAGCCGCCAACAGCCTTTCATCTTTTTCGGTGACGTCGCCGTTAATGATCGGTCCAACCGTGTGAATTACGTATCTGCATGGAAGATTATATGCTTTTGTGAGCTTTGCATTGCCGACAGGCTCCGCATGGCCCTGCTTTTTCATAATATCGGCGCATTCCAAACGAAGCTCTATGCCTGTATAGGTATGAATCGCATTGTCAATGCAGCCGTGACAAGGACAAAAGCATCCGAGCATCTCAGAATTTGCCGCATTCACGATTGCATCACAGCAAAGCGTTGTAATATCTCCCCTCCAAAGGTAAATCTCCGGTTCGATCGGCTGTAAATCGGAAATATACGTAATTCCCTTTTTTCTTATTTCCTCTTTCAAATAAGCGTCCTGCACCGCCAAAAAATCGCTGTTTGCCGGTTTCGGCATACGAACATTAAAAAGAGAGCGAAGCAATGCCTTCTGTTCCTGCTCACCCGACGGAAGCTTTGTTCCGTAATACCGATGATTTTCCTTTAACAGCTCGGTAATCAAATATTTTCTCATTTCGGTCTGTGTCATTTTTATATCCTCTTTTTACTGTTCTTGCACGTTTTTTCTTGGCAAGCCACGCAATAAACAGAATGCGTGGCTTTTGCCGCCTATTTAAATTATCTTATTCACTGACTACGCTTATTCTTTCCCGAATGTGATTGCCGTTTATTGCCTCGTCAATCATTGCAATGGCATAATCCGCATAGCTTATGATGCTCTCCCCTTTGGAATTAAGCGTTAATTCCTCGCCTCCGAGAATATATTTTCCCGTGCGCTCACCGTCTGCTCTGAAATCTCCTGCCGGGCTGATAAATGTCCACTTTACATCATTTCTTAAGCGAAGCTCCGCAAGCGCTTTACCCTGAGCCTTTGCAAGCGGCAAAAACTGCGGCGGGAAATCAGCTCCGTCTGATACAACAGCGGTATGCTCAGGATTAACATACAAGCTTCCTGCACCGCCAACCACAAGCAAACGTGTATTTGTTCCCGAAAGAATGTCGCACAAATGCTTCAAAGAAGTGCTGTGCTGATAAAGAACATTTTCCGCCCATGCGCCGAACGCATCAACCACAACATCAAAACCACTCAAGTCCTCAGCCGTCAGATCGAATAAATCTTTTTCAATAACGTTCTGTGCAACAGTCTGATTTTCCTTGCGCACTACTGCAGTCACATCCAAACCTCTGCTGACCGCTTCCTTGACAATAAGCTTTCCTGCTCTTCCATTCGCACAAATAACTGCAATTTTCATTTTGAGTTCCTCCTTAATTTCAATCCGTTAATTGCCGGATCGCTTTAATTTTTGTTATGAATTGCTCCGTAATATTTACACTGCAAGCATAAGAACGGCCGTTCTCTTTTGCTTTCGACCATATTATACAAAATCAAAATTCACTTGTAAAGTACGCACTTTATTGTGGTGTAGTTTCCAAAATGATACTGTTACAGCACTTGCAAATCAAAAAGCAAACGTATTGATATTATTAAGGCGGTATGGTATAATAAGGATGTTATATGCTTTTTAATACTATTGTAGGAGGTCATCAAACATGAACGAGCAAAAAACAAATAAAGAGCTGCCCTCGTGCCCTGTCGAAACAACGCTTACTCTTATCGGAGATAAATGGAAGGTGCTGATATTGCGCGACCTTATGCCCGGGACAAAACGTTTCGGCGAATTAAAAAAATCTATCGGCAGTGTAACTCAAAAGGTACTGACGGCACAGCTGCGCGATATGGAGGAAAGCGGACTCGTAAACAGAAAGGTGTATGCCGAAGTACCGCCGAGAGTGGAATATTCACTTACCGAATTGGGGCAAAGCCTCAAGCCGATACTTGATGCAATGTCAAGCTGGGGAGAAGAATATAAAGCAGCATCAAAATAAAGAGAAGGTGTATTGAATTTTCAAATGCGGCGCTCGCTGCTATGCGAGTTCCGCATTTTTCATTGTCTTTCCCACGCTTTGCCGTGTGAATCGTTTTTGCAAAACATTCGTTCTAAAATTCGAAATAATTTATTGAACATTTTCAATTTCCCTATTGACATTTCCAGACTATTGTGATAGCATAGACTATGATGATAGTCTGATAAAACGGAGAGCATTATGAAAGTATTCGGAAGTGAAATGAAAGTAATGGAAATCATTTGGGAGAACGAGCCTGTAAGTGCAAAAGAAATAAGCCTCATTGCAAAGGACGAGATCGGCTGGAATAAAAACACGACGTATACGGTTATAAAAAAGCTTGTTGAAAAAGGATATATCAAGCGCGACGAACCGGGCTTTATGTGTACCTCACTGATTTCAAAAGACGAGGTATGCAAAAGCGAAACAAAAAGCCTTGTCGACCGACTTTTCGGCGGCTCAAAGAAGGCTTTGTTTTGTGCATTGCTTGAAGATGAAGATTTGACCCGGGAAGAATTGGACGCCATTCGTGAAATGATCGAAAAGAGGTGATTTGATTGCTCTCGGAAATTTTCTATTGGCTTTTCAACATGAGTATTGCGGCATCCATTACGGGAGTATTCTTGTCGGTGTTGCGGCTCATCAAAAAAATACCGCGAAAAATCATTGTGATTCTGTGGGCAATTCCTTTTATAAGAATGTTTTTCCCTATCGGAATCAGCGGCAAGTACGGGCTTATGAGCCTTATTTCGAATTTTACGACTAAAACCGTAACGATATTCAAGGGACCGGGCGATACCACCGTCACAATGATGAATCATGTTATGGCGGCAGACACATATTTCCCCATTACGTATAAAGTCAATATTCTCGGCAATATTTTCAATGTGGCATCATTTGTATGGCTCACTGTCGCATTGGCTCTTATACTGACTTTACTGTCAAACTATATAAGCACCAAACACGAACTTCGTGATTCAAAGCATTTGCGTGACAATATTTATCTTTCCGACAAAATCACCTCTCCCGCTGTTTACGGCATATTCCGACCGCGCATAATTCTGCCGCATACATACGAAAACGCAAAAGAATTACCGTTCGTTCTGATGCACGAGGAAAAACACATTCGTCGGCTGGATAATCTTTGGCGTATCATGGCATTTATTGTGGTGGCTCTGCATTGGTACAATCCGCTTGCGTGGCTGTTTTTGAGGTGCTTTCTTGTCGATTCGGAAATTGCGTGTGACGAGTCGGTGCTTTCCGAATGCGGAAAGGAAAATCAAAAGAATTACGCACTTGCATTGGTTAATTGCGCAAAGAGCAAAAATTTATTCATTTCGGCGTTCGGCGGAGCAAAGCTTCGCGTCAGAATAGATCATATATTATCATATAAAAAAATGTCGGCACTGTCAGCCGTAGGCTTTGGCGCACTCGTTATTGTCATTGCTTATGCACTGCTGACAAATGCGGCTTTATGAAAGGAGATAGCTATGAAAAACAAAAAATTCGGTATTTATTGGTTGTTTTTGACGGTTGGTGTGCTTGCGGCATCATTTTACCCGCTTTATATGGGGTATAAGGTCATCTCGGATATGATAATAAACGGCACCGTTTTTGCGGAAAGCTATCCGAAGTATATTATTCCGTATACGCCAATCGCAATTTCGCTTATTTGCGGCGTATTGATAATGCCCATTGCTTTTAAGCTCTGCAAAAAATATGCGTTCATACCGGCGGCGGTAATCTCCTGCGGAATTTTCGCGCTGACGGAATGGCTTTTTGAAAGTCAGGTTATCGTCACAACAACCGTTACCACAACGCTCGAAAGCTGGCAAATGTATATGTGCTATGTTCCTCCGGAAGGCTTTGAAACTCGCACATGGACTGAGGTAAACGTCCTCATGGGAGAATACAGCCCTACATTCAAGATTCACTTCTATATGATTTCCGCTGTTGTGATACTTTCGCTTTTGAATTGTTTTTACGGTTTCGGAGCAATTATACGCAATAATGACAAGACAAAGCTTAAAGCATTGATTATGCAATCTGTTTCAAGCGTCGCATTCCTCGGAATGTGCATTTGGGCGTGCTTTACAGCTTTTTACCGCACAGGCGAGCTTCATGTTTCAGCACTTTCCGTCGTTCTTATGATAGCATTCTTCCTGTTGCTCGGAATCACAATCGGCATTTTTACAGGCAGCTTCCTGCTCGGGAAAAGAAAGCTGTTTTCAAAGGTCATTCCCTCTCTTGCCGCATCGGCTGTTACGCTCGGTATGTATATAGGCGAAATGTGCTTGCTCTGCTCAAACCTGTATCGCTTCGGCACAGGCTTTCTGTTCTCGGGTATTCCGGGTATCTCACTTGCGCCAATAGATATTATTGTGATAATAGCATCGGGTGTGATAACGTATTTACTGCTGATACTCGCAAACAAGCAAAGATAAACACTGTTACTTGATTCTTTTCATGCAATAAGGGCTGTTGAATAAACAGTCCTTATTTGTTTGTCAAATTTACTTGATATATCATCATAATAATGATATAATAAAATTGTCAAATATAATTGATGCAGAACTATATACCCATTAAATATTTCGGCAGAAAAAAGGAGAAAGAATCATGTTAAAAAGAATCGTTGAAAAAAGAGTTATCGTAATCTCGGCTTTAAGCATCATTACTGCCGCATTATTGCTTTTGTACCTTATCTTCGGTAACAGCGAAGGCAAAATATCCACACTGATATTATCGCTCGTTCTTCCGCTAATAATTTACGGTTTTGTTCGCCTGTTATTCAGGCTCATAAGCGTCAATATGTCGTGGGAGTCCCTTAATTTTTTTATTTGGTTCTTCCTTGTTGGCGGTGTACTCGGATTTATCATACTGTCAATACATTGTATCCGCTTTTCTGCTGACGTATTTTCACCTGTGCAGAGTGCGTGTGCCGCTTTGGTTTGGGCTATATTGGAGGAAGCAAAAAAACAGTTGAAAAAATAACGGTATGTAATTTACAATCAAATGCAAATTACGCATCAAAATTCACTCTGCGCTCAGTAGAATATGAAAAACTCTACTTTCCGTGTGTTGTTATCAGGCGCATTTTCATTTAAAATACAGGCAGAAAGGAGAAATCAAATGGATCAAGTCAAGATCGGCAATTCATTGCCGAAGAGAGAAAATCCCAAAGCCTCACTCAAAGACAGCTTGCGGACACATTGTCCATAAGCGATAAAACAGTGTCCAAGTGGGAAACGGGGAAAGGTCTACCGGAGGTATCTCTTATGCTGCCGCTGTGCAGTGCATTGCACATAACAGTCAATGAGCTTCTCACAGGCACAAGGATCTCCGAAAACGATTATCAACAGAAAGCGGAGGAAAATATTATGAACCTGATGACAGAAAACGAAGAAAACAAAAGAAATATGACATTGTCCGTTATTTGCGGCATCATTACAATCATAGCGGTTGTATCGCTTGTTGTTATTGCGGCGTACATTGCCATGCCGACGATAGTGCGAGTCGTATTGATTATTGCCGCTGTGGCAACGGCAGCGGTAGGCATAGGAGCGGCATCTGTCCTTGAAGCAAAAGCCGGCTATTATGAATGTCCGCATTGCAAGGCGCTCTTCATTCCGACAGTAAAGCAGTTTGTAAAAGGGTATCACACAATTACAAAACGCAGATTCGTATGCCCCGAATGCGGCAAGGTCGGTATGTGCCGCAAACGCATAGTTAGATAAAGCAAGAGCTTCCCGAAATACATCGCTTCGGGAAGCTTTTTTACTTTTTATAAGGCGTCAAATAAGTCTCGTCTTTGCTTTTGTTATTCCGCACGCGATACTCGCCCGGCGATACACCGTGCTTCTTATGAAATATCCTGTTGAAATAAGAAATATTGTTGAAGCCGCATTCAAGTGCTATGTCAATAATCTTTTCCGATGTATTCTCAAGCATATTCTCCGCTTTTTGCAGGCGAAGATAATTACAGTACTCATGAAAGCTCTGCCCGGTCTCTTTTTTGAACAGCCTCCCCATGTATTTTTCATTTTTATGGTAAATGCACGCAAGGTCGCAAAGCGAAAGGCTCGAGCAATAAGCGCCCTCAATGTGCCTTTTCAGCTGCGCCACAAGCCAGTGCATATCATCTGACCTTTTCGGCGTCTTTTCATAAAGCAGCTTCAGATAATCGCTCACTATCTGTGCAATAACAAGCGCCTCTGCCCCATCTGTCGTATACTCGCACTTTTCCATAGCTTCAAGCAGTGCATACGGCTCGGCTCCCGTATAACGGCATAGCCTGTTTATGCGTTTTTCCGTTTCAGCCTTATCGATAATAATATTTCCCACATAAACTATCGCCATTGCAGTATCATGAATTACAACAGGCACAGCCGCTTCAAAAAGTCCCCAGAAACAACAGCCGCAAAATGCTTCCTTATATACTGTCGCTTTCGTGTTCGCAAGCCTTTTACATCTCAAGCAAAGCTTATTCCCCTTCGGCCCCGACTTTGCGGCGTCACAAAACGGCTTGGAATGAATTACATTCCGAAGAGATATTTCCGTAAGCGGCGTATTCAGTATTCCGCTTAAATCGAGAATACTTATATGCAAATTTCTGTTTCTTGTGATAACGTCTATTAAATCCTGAAGGCTCTGCACTTTGCGCCTCTCCTAATTATACTTTTTATTTGTAATTATATCATAAAAGTATCCTTTGTGCAATGTTTAGCTGTCATTTGTATAAGACAGCACAATTTGACTATGCTATAATAAAATCAAAGTCACACAAGACAAAGAATTTTTACAGGATCGGAAAGGAGCGGTTTTATGAAAAAATACGATGTAGCAGTAATCGGCGGCGGTTTTGCCGGAACAGCGGCTGCCCTTGCGGCGGCAAGAAGCGGTGCAAGCGTAATTCTCATTGAGAAATCGAACTGTCTCGGAGGCGCGGCGGTTAACTGCCTTGTCAACCCGTTTATGGGGTATTCCACGGAAATAGACGGCAAAATGCAGGATCTTTCGGAAGGCATATTCAAGGAGATACACCAAAAGCTTGAAAGCCACAACGCAATGCGCGGAGAAAGCTTTCTTGAAGAGGAATTGAAGCATATTCTCAACGAAATGGTTCTCGAAGCAAAAATCGACCTGATTTTCCATGCGTACCTGTTCAGAGTGAACAAGGACGGCGAAAAAATCAAGTCTGTCGCACTTGCTTCCAGGAGCGGCGAGATTGAGGTTGAAGCCGATTATTTTATCGACGCTTCGGGCGATGCTCAGCTTGCTTATCTTGCAGGATGCCCTACCGTTCTCGGTCGCGAACCGGATCACCTCTGCCAGCCTATGACGCTGTGCTTCAGAGTCGGAAATGTTGACGTTGAAAAGTTTTTTAAAAGCAGGTCCGAGCTTAACAAGGCACACGCGAAAAGTCTTGCGGCAGGCGAGCTTATGAATCCGAGAGAAAACATTCTCGTATTTAAGACGCCTATTAAAAATGTGCTTCACTTCAATACCACAAGGGTAATCAAGAAGGACCCGACCTCACCCGAAGCATTTACTCAGGCTGAAATTATTGCCCGCGAACAGGTCTATGAAATATATGATTTTATCAAGAAGCACGCAGACGGTATGGAGGACAGCTTCCTTATGATGACGGCTTCCGAAATCGGCGTGCGCGAAAGCCGCATGATCGTCGGGGATTATGTTCTCACCGAACAGGATTGCCTTAACTGCGTGAAATTTGACGACGCAATCGCCGCCTCAAATTATGACATCGATATTCATAACCCGGAGGGAACCGGAACAAGCCACCATTACTTCGGCGCAGGTGAGTATTATACTATCCCTTATCGCAGCCTTATCCCTAAGGGCGCTGTTAATCTCCTCGTCGCAGGCAGATGTATTTCCTCTGACCACGGCGCACAAGCCTCTTATAGAATTATGCCCGTCGTGTGCTGTATTGGCGAGGCGGCAGGTACCGCCGCAGGCTTGGCAGTAAAAAATAATGTGCCCGTCCGCGATGTTAACGTCGCTCAACTCCAAAATACCCTGAAAAACAATAACGCTTATATTGGGGTTTGATGTTTTATTTTTTGGGGACTTTTGAAAAAGTCCCCATACCCGAAAACTTTAAAACGCTTTACGGTTGCTCATCTTCCCGCCGAGAGTATGGCGGCAAGATGAGCATTGACTTTTGCGACGTTATTTAAGGTTTTTACGGAGGAATGCCGATATACGGCACGTTTCACTTAAGGAGAAACGGAAAGCAAATTCTTATAAAGGTGGAAAATCTCGGCAAATTTTGATATGGGGCGAGTGTGTGTAAAGGCTTAATAATATTGCAATTTGTAGGGGGCGACGTCCTCGACGCCCTTTACTACTGATTTCATTGTATCGCACTCTCCTTCAGTCGTCTGCGACGACAGGGCAAATTGTCAAGCAAGTGCAACACCTAAACATTCACAAATAACT
>CAMEIT010000067.1 GCA_945918795.1 uncultured Clostridia bacterium
TCTCATATCAATACCCCATTGCAATGGTCAATTTCATGCTGAATAATTTGTGCAGTCCATCCCTCAAAGGGTTTAATGTGTACCTTAAAATCAGCAGTTTGATACTGCACTTTGATTTTCTTGTATCGCTTTGTCCTCCTCGGTTCGCCGAGAAGGGACAAGCAGCTTTCTTCCGTTTCATAAACTTGCGAAGATTCCAAAATTTCCGGGTTAAACATTGTCATAAATATTCCCCCATTGTCAAAACAAATGATGCGTTTTTTGACTCCTATCATATTTGCCGCCATACCTACGCAGGTATCTTTATGCGCTGTTAATGTGTCAAGTAAATCTTTAGCAGTCTGTAAATCCATAATTGTTGCCGTTTCCGACTTTTGTCCTAAAAATATCGGATCGTGCACTAATTCTTTTATCATGAATGTTCTCCTTTATCATTCAAATGTATGATTTAAATACTTCTCTAAAAGCCAAGATTTTATCAATTGCAGCATTCATTAGTTCTGCATAGTTTGAATGATTATCAAAATTCAGTCCCGGAATAGCATATTTTATTCTGGATGCTTTTTTCTCATTTAATCTTTGCCAATCCAAATTAAATCCCAATGATTCTTCAATCTTATCCTTGTTCGCATAAAGTTTATCAAACAATGCCTTATTATCATTGATATATAATTCCACAACAATACTTGATTCTTTGTTAACCAATGTTATACAGATATGTGCTTCACTTGTACCGATTGCTACATCGTACCAATGATCAGTAGTTGCTTTTCTGATATTAAACGGTTTTCCTCGTTCAATAACTGTTTCATTGAACATAGTCCAAAATTCAATTCTTTCCGATTCTGATTTATTCATTTCTCCACAACCACCAATATTTTTCGAGTTTTTAATAAATCCGTTTGGCTTTTCTACAATTTCAAATTTTGGTGCGGCAAGAGAATCACCGATTTTGTAAGCATGAAGCTCTATCAAGAAAAAATTCAACTCTTTGTTTGTATTATTGTTGAGCCATTCAATTGCACTTCTATGTTCTTCTCGTGCTTCCTTAACAATCCATACAACAACTTTTGCATCTAATCCGGAAGCATATGTTATAATCTTACCTAAGTGATCATGATTAGATGTCTCCAATTGGTTTTCAATTATTACTTTTATACCTGTTGTTTCATCCTTTGCAACCAAATCACACCTATATGATCCTACATAAACTTCTTTATCGACATCGGTTAAAGTTAATCCTATCAAACTGCCCAACATTTCGATATTTTCTTCTTTTCCAAGCCAATTAGAAAAATCATATTGTTCATGTTTCCATAAATCTCTAATATCTACCTCTGTCAATTTACCTATATTCATAATTGCTCTCCTGTTCTTAATTTGTTTTTATTATGCCTCAATCTGCATCTTCGTCAAGTGCTTCAATATAAAAGCTTACCGGTCGGAAACCGTCATTACAGGAAATCATAGCTGATTTTTTGTTTTTCATCCAACCGTCATACAGATTTTCGCCTCCGTGTGACAATGTCATAACAAAGGCAGACATACTCTCCCAAGCGCTGTCGCAAAGTCCGTCAGGCTTCTGCCAGCCTTTTGCGATAAAGGTTTGTCCCTCTTTTAATTCACAAGCATGTTCTATCGGATTTTCGTATTTTTCTATTAAGTTATCATATCGTGCCGTTTTCATTACGGTAATTCTGCACTTTTTCATCGGATATTTATCCCCCTTAACTTATTTCTGCACTCTTTCCAGCAAGGACAGGTTTTTGCAAGCTCCTCATAAAATTTGTCCGAATGGTTTGGCTGCAAAAAATGCGTAAATTCATGCAGTACCACATATTCTACACATTCAATCGGTGCATACATAAGATTTGTGCTAAATGTTAAAATCCCTTTTGCAAAATGGCAGCTGCCCCAGCGGGAAATCATTTTGCGGAATTTAATCTGCGGATATTTCACGCCTTGCTTTTCAAAATACGGATACACCTTTTCGCAAAGTGCAAGTATTATGTCTTTTACACTGTCTTCAGTATAATATTGCTTTTTCGGCTCATCTGACATACTTTTGTGCTTTTCCAAAGCCTTCAAAATAAAATCAGCCTTTGAAATTAGAAATTCATCAATTACCTTCTGAGATACACATCGGTTCGCAGATACATGGATTGTCCCGTCAGGCTTTACGCGCAGATTTATGTTTTTGACTTTCTTGTATTGTAAGTCATATTGAATTTTTGTGTTTTTTAAATATATTTCTTTATTCATGCAGGAAAACCTTAATATAAATCTTAATCCATGAGCCTTTCTTTTCTTTTGAGGTAATTCTCCCGAAAAGGAGTTTCCCGGCGTCCATCAGCCGCGCAAATATCACATTATCCTGCCTTGGAACATAACCGATTTTCACACCGTCAACCGTTTTTATGACAATAGCTTGATTGTCATACCGGTTATCAGGTTCTCTGAAAAAATCCAATCTATCATCGTTATTCAAATGCGGTTCTAATTCATCGATACCTTCAATATGAGTGGTACCGGCTACATAAGTGTCAAAAAGGAATATGTCTTTTTCAAACGGCTTTGGTATGGTGAGATCTCCATTTTTACCGTGGAGCAATCCTACAAGTCCGCTTCCGCCGGATTTAACTAAGTCGCCCATGTTATCTATCACCTCAACATTTCTTCTATTTTGGTTTTATAAATTGAGATAAGCTCATTGTACTGTTCAAGGATATTCTCAAGTTCCTGCTTTTTCTGCTCTGTTTTTTCTGTATCTTCGAGAACTTCTTTCATCGTGTACGGGAACTCTGATTTGATTTTCTCAATGCTTTCTCTTATAGCTTTCAGCAAACCTTGCAAACGCTCTTTCTCTTCGACAAGTTGTGTCATAGCGTCTTTGTCCTGCTTGGGCAGAGGACTATTGCCAACCATTTCATTTATAATTCTCAAAGTGCCCAAGTCGCCGTTTTTATACGCAGATACCGCATTTTCAAACAATTTGACCTGTGCCTCGGATACATCGGGGTTAATATCGGGATGTAATTCCTTAACTATTTTACGATAAAGCTTTTTAAGTTCCTTGTTATCTTCATCTGATAAAACCTCTGCCTTGCTTCGCTTCAAAGCGTCATTCATTTTATCAATTTGCTCATCAAGCTGTTTTTGGTATTCGGCAAATTCGTTGTCAAGAGTATCTTCAATGGCGGAAATAATGACTTTTTCCTGCCTGTTCTTTTTTGCCTGAATCAATTCAATTTTCCGTTTCAGACGCAATGCGGCGCATTGTGCTTCATAAGCCTTATATTCAATGCTTCCGAGTTTTAGCATATATTCTGTTTCAATGTTTTTGCAAATGACAAATTGAAGTTCATCACGCTCCAGCAAAAGCATTGACAGCTCTGTACGCATTTTCTCGACTTCGCTTTTCAGTTTCTCAAAATCCGGAAATACAATAACATTATTCGATGATGATATGCACGGTTTACTCTCGGTATTTTCTTCGTCGTCCTTAAACATCATATATTCCGCGCCACGGCCGGCAAGCCTTCTTTTTATGTTTTCCTCTTTCTGTTCCAAAAGAAAAATCATTCTGTCGATGATTTTCTGAACATCGCCTTTTTCACATCGGTTTTCAAAACAACCGTATTCTGCAAAGTGGTCTTCACGGAAAAGCATTGTGAGCAGTGCACAGCATAAGTCGTAATCTGCCGTCAAAGTTCGCTTTAATTCTTCATCACAGTTTATAGGCTTGGTTGTCATATAATTGCCGTAGTCACGCTTTATGGAACCGACCTTGTCAAGCAGATCTTGATAGTAATCTGCCAAACAGCACTGCTTCGGCGGCTTCGCTTTCAAAAGTTCCATTTTTTCTTTATTTGTCATATCATATCACCAAACTCAACCAACGTCACATTGCCCATCTCGTTCGCTTTATCAATACAGCCTTTTGTAAAGCCGGATTTTGAGAAAAGGTAATAATGCTTGGTTTTATATGAGAACAGTTTACTGCGTTTTACAAGTGTTTCCAAAACGCCGAGGTCAACCTTTTCATTTGTCCACTTACATTCTGCAAAGAGGGCGGTGTTTTTATCCCGTTCGCCCATAATATCAATTTCTTCCTGCCGTTTTTCTTTAGGGTTATTACCCCACCAGCGACCAAGAGAGGCAAACTCTACCGGGCAGTTACCAGAAAGAAGCTGTTTCCAAAGGTACTGTCTGCATATTTCTTCAAAAACCTTGCCCATATAGTCAGATAGCTGCGGCTCAATACGTTTATAAACCAAATCGGCGGCGCCACGGGCAATAATCGAATTATTTTCAAACACAAAGCGATACCAAAAACGGAACATATTATCCTCAATGGAATAAACGGACTTCCGGGAAGCTTTTTCACCGTAGGGCGTTTCTTTCTGTACGATTCCTAAGTTGATGAGGTTTTTTAGATACATTGAACACACATTGGTATCTTCGCCGACTTTGCCTGAAATTTCCGACATTCGCGACGCTCCCGTTGCAACAGCGGCAATAACTGCCGTATAGATTGCAGGCTCTCTGACTTCCTGTTTCAAGAGGTTTATCGGTTCTTCATACAGGAATGAAACAGGGTTTAAAAATGTATTTTTAATATTTTCTTCAACGCTTAAGTTATCATCTATCTGCAAAAGATACTGCGGCGTACCACCCACAACACCGTAAATAAGTGCCTTGTCTTCATCAGAAAAGTTTTTAAAGTAACGGCAGGTTTCCTCAAAGTCAAACGGCACAAGCTTCATCTGCGCTGTTCTCCTACCATACAAAGGCGCTTTATACGCCAATACATGATCCTCCATATAGGACATGGACGAGCCACAGAGAATCAGCATAAGCTTTGACTTGTCCTTATACTTATCAATCAAAAGCTGCAAGGTAGAGGCGAGACTCTTTGACGAACGGGCAACATACGGATATTCATCAATCGCAAGAATAATCCGTTCCTTTTCGGAAAGCTTAAACACATACTCCAACGCTGACTGAAAAGAGGAGAATATGCTGTCAATCTCCGTGCCGCTGACATATTCCATAATGCTCTTTGAAAGATTTTCAAGATTCTGCTTTGCGTTGCTTTCAACACCCATGAAATAAATTGCATTTTTATCGTCAATAAACTTGTTAATAAGCGCAGTTTTACCGACACGGCGTCTGCCGTAGATAACCGCAAATTCAAATTTATTTGACTGATACAATCTTTCAAGAGCATTAAGTTCCCGTTCTCTGCCTATAAACATAGTACTACCTCCAGTTTAAGATATTTTAATTATAACATATAAAACAAAATTAGTCAAGTATATCTTACTAAAATGAATTTGATATTCATCTATAACTTCTCACGCATTCCCAAACATCATTCATCAGTCGGGCAGCTTCGTCCAATCTTTCGTCCGATATATGTTTTTCGGAATTTGCTATGTACGCAATTTGATTGATGTTGGTGCCTATGTGATTCAGTTCTTTATAAATTCTGCAAAGCTCCTCCGTGGGCAGCGGCTTAATTTCTCGATTCATGATGAGCTTTGAAATAACCGCCGTCATCGTGAGTCCTGATTCCTTCGCCAGCTTTTCAAGCTTTTCTCTAACTTCATCCTCAACATAAAAGTTCAGCTTATTTGTCTTTAATCTCATCGCTTTTATCTCCTTTCAAACCGGGGTTTTAGGGGCGGAGCCACAAACAAGCGGCTTTTGGGAGTACAAATGCCGTGCTTGCTAATACATTTGCGTACCCAAACGCTATGCTTGCCGCAAATGAAAGCGGTATCGCCCCGTGCTGTTAGTTGCAACCGTACAGGTCGTGATTTACCTCTGCCGTGTAGTAGCTTGATATGGTCTGCGGTGCGTTGTAAATGCAGGTCAGCATATAGGCCTTAATGTTCTTGATTTTGGTAGTATTTTTCTTAATGCAGTCAAGCACATATTCGATATGCTCACTGTTTATTTTTAATAACTGCGACTTTACAACCTCTCTTGCAAAATCATTTCCGCCAATGCGCACCGTTTTGAAATTACCGCATATAGTTTCCGCCATAACACTTACAAGCTCATCAAGCATACCGTCTGTGTATTTCTCTTTGAGAATGTCATAATCAATATTTTCTTTAATTTGCTGTGTCATCGTATCTATCTCATCAGCTGTGATTGATGGATTGATGTTGTTAAAAGAATGATTAATATTATTATTTATATATTGATTGGGTGCACGCTGTTCACCACGTGGTGCAGGACATTCACTACCCAGTAGTGAACTCTGTTCATCAGGTGGTGCATTATATTCATCACCTGGTGGTGCAGAATTTTCACCGGGCAATGCGGATCCGGCTTTGCCGATAAGCACCTCATAATCGTTAGCCGTATGGTCGCCTTTGGTGCTTCTGCGTTCGGTTTTTCTTATGCACCCAAGCTTTACAAGCTCACTTATGATATCAATCACTTTTCTTCTGCTGATTCCACTGTCGTTTGCAATCGTCTGATAGGACGGAAATGCAATATTGCTGTCATTGGAATAACTGCAAATCACACCGAGCACCACCTTATGCAAAGGCTTAAGCACGCGACTTCTCAGTATGGTGTTTGGCATTTGGGTAAAGCCTGTATCGTATGTAATTCTCATTTTCGCTCATCTCCTTTAGGGTAGATAAATTCGGCAAGCACAAGATCCTCTGCATAATGCTTTGCAAAATTCATACGCTGTACCCATTCCATTTGGTCGGTACAAGTCGAAGTAATACTCCGTCTGAATTTGCTTATGATGTCGTCGTACATTTCCTGCGCACTGCTGTCAATCTCTTGAATATAATCCATCAGTTTGCCGGTAATTTTCATGCTTGTGTAAAACCCGGGCCGGTACTGTTTGATGTATTGTAAATGCATCATACCAAATCTTCCGATATTGTATTTCTTGGTTAAATCGGGTAAATAATAATCTCCGTATTTTGTATAGCTAATTTTCATCTTTAATCATCCTTTCAAATTCCTCTAATTTTGATTTAAGCGTTTTTGACTTTACATGCATATTATAAAATTTACTGCTGCTCATAAATTCAAGCAGTGATACCTTTGGAATCTTATTTGACCGCCCGATAAGATAAGCTTTAATCAATCCCCGGTCTATCCAGCCCTGCACCGATGTTTTGCAGTAACCCGTAATTGTTTTAACTTCAAGCACGGTTAAAATATCGGACGAATCCTTAAGCCATTCCTCGCAAAATGCGTTCCATTTTTTATTCATAATCATGCCTTTCTTTTATCGTTTTTTATTTGATTTTAAGTGCCGTTTTGTTTTGCCCTCGTTTTGCCCAAAATGAAATTTTTCTGCAAAAATCTCAAATTTTCAGCATTTCAGTTTTCAAGCCAAAAACAAAAGAAAAGGAGTCGAAAACCCTGATTTTATCAAGGTTTTCAGCTCCTTTATAAGTTTCTTATTTGTATTTACTTTTCCTTTTAAGAGTGCATATATACATCACTCGAAATGCGTTTGCCTTAACGGGCACGTGGGTTCGAATCCCACCTTCTCCGCCATTTTACGGGGTTTTTGCCAAGTGCAAGAACCTCGTTTTTTCTTTGGGAACTGCCAAAATCCTTTGGGAACTCATATATTCACAACACCTGCAAGGGTGTTAAGCGATGACACCTTTGAATTTGCATCTAAATGGGAATATGTATTTGCTGTTGTAGAAAAATCGCTGTGTCCGAGCCATACTTGAATGTCCTTTAATGTTACACCATTTGTCTTACCTTTGTTTAGCAATAACGATGCACAAGTGTGTCGGAGATCGTGAAATCGTATCTCACGCAGCTCATTCTTCTTTAATAAATGCTTGAACGCAGATGTGATGTAATTTGGAAGTATAAGTCCTCCAAGCTCATCAACCATTACATATCCTGCCCACTCCTTGCTGTAAGAACGCTTGAATTTTCTTTGATATGCTTCTTGCTGTTCTTTTATTTCCAACAAGCGTTTCTTTACACCTGCATCAAGCGGCAAGGCTCTCAAACTCGACTTCGTTTTAGCTCTGTCTTTTGCAACAATTTTTAACTTGCCGTCGATCCTCGGTGTTGTAACCGTGTGATTGATATAAAAGACATCATTTTCAAAATCAAAGGCACTCCAACGCAAACCTACAATTTCACTTCTGCGTAATCCATAGAAACCGCCCATCAAAACCGGAACCTCAAGCTGTGTTCCTTTGGTAAGCTCTATTACTTTGCTCAGTTCGTCAGCATTATAAAACTTGCCGATGAACTGATTTTTTTCAGGTTTATCTACTTCTTCAATGGGATTTTCCTTTATATAACCCATTTTCCTTGCATAGCAAAGCGACAAGCGGATAATTGCGTGATAGTGTATAACCATGTTTGCCGTAACTCGTTCAAGTTGAACATCGTAGAAATCTTGAATATCTCTCGCTGTCAAATCTTTCAAGGCTATTCCCGTTTCACGGAAATAAGGTCCAACGGGACTTTTAATATTATTCACATAGGAAGAATATGTTGTATCTTCAATCTGCTTCTTGCCTTTGCGTGTATATGGTACATACATTTCAAGGTAATCTGCGAAAGTGAGATTTGCAACCTGCTCCTTTGATAAGTCCTCCAATTTGAGCTTTGAAAGCATTTCAACGGGTATTGGGTGTTCTATCTCAGGTTCTTCAACTATTGTCGTTATCGTGCGAATTTCAACCTCTTGTGGCTGTTTATCACCAATGATATACAAGTCCTCGTCAGGTATCTCAAATTCCATCAGAAATTGCTCTGAAATGCCTTTTGCTCTCATCTTATTACCACGGACAGTCAACTTTGTTGGTATCCATTTTTCACGTCGTATTCCGGCAACATTCTTATAGATAAGGACTGCGTAGAAATATCCTTTTTTCTCTCGTAAATATACTTTAACATCAATATCAAGATTGATCTTTGTGTGCTTAATCATAGTGCTACCTCCTTATTAACTTCTAAACCTCCTTCTTTGAGAAAAAATTTAACACCTACTATTGACAATGATATTTTATCAATAACAGGTGTTTTCGTCAAAAAAATCAGTTGGCTTTCATTAAATAGTCGATAATATCCACTTTGGTTATGCGATATTCACGACCAACCTTGACACTTCCGATTTTACCGTCTTTGAGCATTTTATATCCGGTCTTTGTACTCATACCGCCCAACGCTTCACACATTTGCTCGATTCTAAGTACATCAGGATATTGCTTTAACATTTTAGCATAATCGCTGCGTTTCCTTTTTTCTGCTGTCATATCAGTGCACCTCCTAATATAAAATTTCTGCCTTAATAGCATAAGTAAAGGGACTGACATATTATGTGAGTGGTAATATAATCGGTGTACTTCAATAGGAGGCAAAGTCATACATCAGTCCCCTTAATTATGCTATTAAAACTAAAAAACAAGACGGATGGCAGTAAGCTAAACTGCTCCATAGGAATTTCACCTTCCCGGCTCTGCCTGGACTGCACTCATTGCCTGCGACGGCGTTCGCAATTCGCCTTTGGGCTCGTTTTGCCTTTCGGCAAAAGCTTCGCTTATCAGGCGATTGCTCTCTTTTCCCACAAAAGCCATGCTTTTGCGGGAGCCCTGAATTGCTATTCGCTCGGACTGTGACTATGCAGAAGTATCATTGTCCCGACATATCATCGTTGCCACAAGGTAGCAAACCTCTTTTACAATGCAGGTATTTCTCGCTCGGATAAGCTCCCTTTATAGAAAGAAGGATAAAGAAAAGTTCAACGCTTATCGTCTTGGCGTACCCATTGTCCGGCTCCGACATATCGGAATGTATCCGTTTTGCTGATATGCTGCACTGCCGTTATCTTGCAGGCTTTCTTTGTCAATGTGCATTGAAAGGATTATGTACTGCTCTTTGGCATTGCGTATTTATTGATGATGTTATAAACAATGTACTGTTCTTTTTCATCAAGTGTACGCATAATCTTTAACAAGAGAGCTTCTTCCTCTCTTGATAGATGTAGCATCAGTTCCTTTCGGTAGCCGTCCATCAAAAAGGCTCCACCGTTAAGACCTGTTTTGGTACATATAGGTGCATATCAACTCAAAAACAGAATATCTCTGCGAATTGTTCTGTCCGATACGGAATATTGAAATGCTAATTCAGTCATTGAACATTTCTTGTTTCTCATAAGAATGAACAGTATTTCAAGTCGTCTTTCACAAGGAAGTCAACTGCTTATCCAAGTCGATTGCACCCCCTTTCGATTACCATTGTAAAGGGTGTTGCGGACAGTTTTTTTCCTAAATATAAAAATTTTTCAAAAAAGTTTTCGACATTGTTCGACCTCCGAAATTTCAAATTGTTTTTTTGAAAGTTCGGTAGGTTGGAGGACTTCTACAATGATAAAAAAACGCACAGTCAAAAATCCGCCTTAATAAAGGCTGATACTCGGCTGTGCGGTAAGAGCAGTTATGACCTCCGCCTGCATCATCAGACTTGCTGCCGGATTTCTGAATAGTGTGGTGATGATGTGTGCGGTTTCTCCGTTTCGCAAAATGGAAAATTGGTGTTGGGCATTCGTAATACAATAGCATTTAATCACGCTCCTAACGCAAGGCAATTCCGCTCTGCATTGAGCGAAAAAACCTATATGCGTAAAGCAGAATTGCCACGCCAAATATTTTTGTTATTCTGTTGTAAATATTGTTGTTCGGTACATTCTTCCAAAGACAACGGTTTACACTCCTTTACTTGACTTCCAAATTTTGATAGCATTAGAGCAAAAAATTCATATTACCCTAAATTTCGCACGAAAAAGCCGCCTGATTTTAGAATGTCCTAAAATCAGGCGGCTTGGCTTATATATGTTCGGTTTTGGTTTATACCTATTCAATTTTTGCCGTAACATTGTTTTACTGCTCCTTTCCGTCATATTTCCCTATAATTCTACATTAAATAGCGCAAGCCCCGTCTGATTGCTCAAACGGGGCTTTATCGTCAAGCGTTCCCGCTTGGCATATTGCTTATTTACTTGTTTGCTTCAAGAAACCTTTGCAGGATTGCTGCAATTTCGGCTCTTGTTGCATTATCCTGAGGATTGATTGTGGTTTCTGTTTTACCCTTCATCAAACCGCTTCCGACAGCATACTGCATAGCGGAAATTGCATACTCGGAAATGCTTTCTGCGTCGGTGTAGGAAAGAATGTTTGTGCTTTCACCGACACTTACGTCATATCCCTTGTATTTTGCATATCTAAACATAATTGCCGCAATCTGCTCACGGGTGATATTGCTGTTTGGAGCAAACTCGTTTTCCGTAACGCCGTTTACAATGCCGTTCTGCTGTGCCCATATAACCGCATTTGCGTAATATGCGTTTGTGTCAACATCACTGAACGGAATACTATTGTTAACAGCAGGCTCGCCCTCCGCACGGTAAAGTATTGCAACAAGCATACCACGTGTGAGAGGTTCATTCGGCGCAAATGTTGTAGCCGTTGTTCCGTTCATAAGTTTGTTTTTAACTGCATATTCAACATTTGTGTAGAACCAGTCGCTTTTCTTAACATCGGTAAACGGATTTTCCCATTCCGGAGCAGTAGGCTCAACCGGCTCTGTCGGTTTATCGGGCTCTGCCACTTTTTCCGTCCACTTTGCATAAAGAGTAAAGCTCTTTGTTACCTTTGCCGAGAAGTCATATGCCGTTGTAAGCTCCTTATCGGAATACCAACCATCAAATGTGTAACCGTCCTTTGTCGGTGCTGTCGGCTCTTTCATCGCTGTATTTCTCGTTACACTCTGGCTTGTTATCTTGCTGCCGCCGTTGGTTTCAAATTTCACAGTATAGCGGGTTGTTCCGCCGCCACCGCCGCCACCGGAATATGTCCACTGTGCATAAACCGTTGTGTTTTCGCTAAAGACGGTATCGGTTGTGATTTTTGTTCCACCGCTTGCTGCAGTATACCATCCCTTGAAGGAATAGCTGCCGCTGCGGGTAGCTGTAGGCAGAGTAGCGAGCTTCTGACCGGTGGTGGTCATGTCGGAAACAGAGGGAGTGCCGCCGTTGCCATCGAAAGTAATGGTGAACTCAGGAGCATTGACTGCGATGGCCTGCGTGGTGGTCTTGGTCACGCCGCCCTCGGTGTAGCTGATGGTGACGGAAGTCTTGCCGGCAGTCAGAGCAGTGCCGTCGGTCACTGTGTAGCCGGTGACAGCAG
>CAMEIT010000068.1 GCA_945918795.1 uncultured Clostridia bacterium
TAATGCTCATCTTTTCGCCATACTCTCGGCGGAAAGATGAGCAGATGCAAAGCAGGTTAAGTTTTCGGGTTTGGACGCTTTTCCCAAAAGCGTCCAAGAATGACTACTGTTTTATTTGCAAAGGGTGAAATGATTACGTTTATAGCGGATAATACCGTCTTTTTGCATATTTGAGAGTTCAGCGCACAGAGCGCTTCTATCGACGCCGAGGTAATCCGCCCATTCCTGTCTATTCATAGAAAGTTCAACGGAATCAGAGTGCGATATACGCATCTGTTCAGTAAGGTAAGAAATTATTTTTTTGCGCATTGTTCTTTGTGCCATATGACACTGTTTTCTTATGAGGTAGATATTGCGTTCGGAAATCAGAGTAAGTGCGTTATAAAGGATCCTCTCATGGCAACCGCATTTATTTTCACAGCCAACGAGGAGTTTCCGTGAATCCATAAATATCACTTTTGTATTTGATGAAGCATAAACGTAAATATCGTCCATTTCAACCTTAGGGTCAAGATTAAGCAAGCCGAAAACACCTCCCTCACCCACGCTGTACAATATAAATTTATTACCGAATTCATCATTTCTTGCTATTATAACGTTGCCCGATACGACTATACCGACCTTTTGAACATGGTCTTTATACCAGAAGAGGATCTCGCCCTTTTTATATTCGACAACCGTCGCATTGGAGCACTTGAGAATTTTATCTGTTTGTTCAAAAGGTATACCCGAAAACAATGCATTGTCCGCTACACAATTCAATATATCCATAAAACCATCCTTTGTTGTAATGACAACATACATTTTCAACATTATATCATATAATATACATATGTGCAACAAAAATTTATTTCGAACCGAATTTCGATCGGCTCAGCACATTCACACGAAAGGAAAGCCGGGATAATTACTATGTACTGTACAAAAGCTTTAACAAACGATTTGATCTGGGTAGGCGGAAATGACCGCAGACTTTCATTATTCGAGGGAGTCTACACTGTACCATACGGTGTTTCATATAATTCCTATTTACTCCTTGACGATAAAAACGTGCTGTTTGACACTGCCGATAAAGCAGTAAGCAAGGTTTTTTTTGAGAACATTGCCCACACATTAAACGGCAAAACGCTCGACTATGTTGTAATACAGCACATGGAGCCTGACCATTCTGCAACGCTATGCGACCTTTTGAAAATATATCCGAATGTTGTTGTAGTATGCAACGCAAAGACTCGGACTATGATAGACCAATTTTTCGATATGAAATTCGAAGCATTGATAGTCGATGAAAAAACAGTATTGGAAACGGGACATCACAAGCTCAGCTTTATAATGGCGCCTATGGTTCACTGGCCCGAGGTTATGGTAACATACGATTCCGAAGCGCAGATACTCTTCTCAGCAGATGCGTTCGGTCATTTCGGAGCGCTAAACGGTGCTGTTTTTGCCGACGAGATCGATTTTGAGCATGATTACATGGATGAGGCTCGCCGTTACTACTGTAATATTGTCGGGAAATACGGTATTCAGGTACAAGCATTGATCAAAAAGCTCGGCACTCGTCCGATAAGCATGATATGTCCTCTGCACGGTTTTGCATGGAGAAAGAACATAGACTTAATACTGAATAAATATATTGCGTGGAGCTCGTACACACCGGAGGAGCCTGGCGTTGTTATTGCATACGCATCCGTATACGGCAACACTGCAAACGCAGCAGAAATAATTGCAGGCAAGCTTTTCGACAAAGGCATAAAAGCCGTTATGTACGACGTTTCCGTAACGCCTGCGGCTGAAATAGTTGCCGCCATATTCCGTTACAGTCACATTGTGTTTGCGTCCACAACATACAATAACGGCATTTTCGTGAGAATGGAAGAGCTTCTCCACGACCTTGTGGCGCACAATATTCAGAACCGCACTGTCGGATTGGTTCAAAACGGTTCATGGGCACCCGCAAGCGGCAAGCTTATGCGTGAGTTGCTTGCTTCCTGCAAGAACATGACAATTCTCGATGAAACGGTAACACTCAAGTCATCACTCAAGGAAAGTCAGCAAGAAGAAATAGATAATTTCGTTTCGGCACTTGCGGTGTCCGTCAAAGCGGAGTAAATTTTGAATTTAAGGCAGTGCTTCTGCCTTGATATAAAAATCGATTATATGCTTATAACCGATAAAAAACGAAAAGGAGATTTTGTTATGAAATACATTTGCGATCTTTGCGGCTGGGAATACGACGAGACAGTAGGCGATCCGGACAACGGCATTGAGCCGGGAACAAAATTTGAGGATCTTCCCGATGATTTTGTATGTCCTGTATGCGGCGCATCAAAAGAACAGTTTTCAAAGGATGAATAATTTTCATCACTGAAAAATTGAATTGTACTTAAAACAAAACAGACTGCGGCAATCAAATTTCCGCAGTCTGTTTTTATTTCATTTTGTTTTTTATTATTTTGCGAATCGTTCCTTTGCCGCATAAGTCGTATGAAGAAGCTCATGTGCTTTATGCGAATTGGGTTCTGTGAGATAATCCTTGTAGAGCTGCTGTATCTGCGGATTGTTGTGTGACTGTCTGATAACCTGTCTTTCATCCTCAGAATAAAGAGCAGCGGCACGCTTTTCCTTATACGTGTCAAGAATATTGTCATCCTCATTCGGGAGGAAGCACGGCTTAACATACGGCTGACCGCCGCCTGCAATACATCCGCCCGGGCATCCCATTATCTCAATGAAGTGATACTTGCTCTTGCCTGCTCTGATGTCGTCAAGAAGAACCTTTGCATTCTTCATGCCGTGTGCAACAGCGATATTAACAGTCATTCCGTTAATGTCGAGAGACGCTTCTTTGATACCTTCAAAACCGCGAACCTGCTCAAAGTTGATCTTTTCATATTCGGTATTCGTAAGCCAGAAATAAGCCGTTCTGAGAGCCGCTTCCATAACGCCGCCCGTAACACCGAATATAACGCCTGCGCCTGTATAATCGCCTACAAGATCGTTGTCAAAGTCCTCATCGGGAAGCTTTGCAAAGTTAATACCCGATCTCTTTATAAGCTTGCCGAGCTCTCGCGTTGTGAGAACAGCATCAACGTCCTTAAGACCGTTTGTTACAAGCTGAGGTCTGTCCTTTTCATACTTTTTAGCCGTACAAGGCATTATGGATACAACGAACATATCCTTAGGATCGATGTTGTTCTTTTCGGCATAATACGACTTAAGAATTGCACCGAACATCTCATGAGGCGATTTGCAGGAAGAAAGATTGTCAAGCAGATCACCGTAATAATATTCGGCATAATTTACCCAGCCAGGTGAGCACGATGTGATCATAGGCAGAACTCCGCCGTTCTTTATGCGGTTTATAAGCTCGGCAGCCTCCTCCATTATTGTAAGGTCTGCGCCGTAATTTGTGTCAAATACCTTTTTGAAACCAAGACGCTTGAGTGCCGCAACCATTTTGCCTGTCACCGGAGTTCCTATCTTCATTCCGAATTCTTCGCCGAGAGCTGCTCTTACGGCAGGCGCCGTCTGTACAACAACGTACTTGCCCTGTCTCATAGCCTCGTCAACCTTAGCTATTTCGGATTTCTCCATCAATGCTCCTGTCGGACATACCGATGTGCACTGTCCGCACATGATGCACGGTGATTTGGCAAATGAACGGTTCTGTGCCGGAGCAACTATTGTATTGAAGCCTCTGTTTTCAAAACCGAGAATGCCCTTGCCATGAGCGTTCTGACATCTTGCAATGCAACGTCCGCAAAGAATACATTTTGATGTATCTCTTACAAGTGACGGTGCAAGCTCATCGTAAGTAACAGGCGTTTTTGCGCCTGTAAACATATTCTCTCTTGCGCCTGTCAGTCTTGCAACGTGGAGCAATTCACACTTTTCGTTCTTTTCGCACTGCTGGCACTGCATTGAGTGGTTCGAAAGCAAAAGCTCTACCGATGCTCTGCGTGCCGCAACGGCTTTAGGCGATGATATTGTTATCTCCATGCCTTCGTTTACAGGATAAACGCACGATGCTACCAAGCCTCTTGCGCCCGTTGCCTCAACGAGACATACTCTGCATGAGCCTCTGTTGCATTCTCCGTGATTGAACGCACACAATGAAGGGATTTCATATCCGCAAGCCTTAGCTGCTTCAAGTATTGTGAGACCTTCCTCAACCTGGTAAGGAATTCCCTCAATTTTTATATTAATCAATGACATATTAATTTCCCCCTATTACTTCTTTTCGATTGCTTTGAACTTACACGAAGCCATACACATACCGCACTTGATACACTTCTTCTGATCGATAGAGTACGGTTCTTTTCCAACAACGCCTGTAATTGCGCCGACAGGGCACTTACGAGCGCACGCACTGCACTTTTTGCACAGCTCGGGATTGATAGTATACTGCATAAGATGTTTGCAAACCTTTGCCGGACATCTCTTGTCAACAATATGCGCAACGTATTCATCTCTGAAGTGCGTAAGTGTTGAAATTACAGGGTTAGCCGATGTCTGACCGAGACCGCACAGTGAGCCTGCCTTGATTGTACGGCTGAGCTCTTCAAGCTGTTCAAGGTCGTCCATTGTTGCTTGTCCGTTTGTAATCTTTGTGAGGATCTCAAGCATTCTCTTTGTTCCTATACGGCACGGAGTACATTTTCCGCATGACTCGTCGCAAATAAATTCCATATAGAATTTTGCAACGTCAACCATACAGTTGTCCTCGTCCATTACGATAGCGCCGCCCGAGCCCATCATTGAGCCCTTTGCAACGAGGTTATCAAAGTCGATAGGAGTATCAAGGTCAGCCTCTGTAAGGCATCCGCCCGAAGGACCGCCTGTCTGAATTGCTTTGAACTTCTTGCCGTTCGGAATACCGCCGCCTATATCGTAAATCAACTCGCGCAGAGTTGTACCCATAGGTATTTCAACAAGACCTACATTGTTGATTTTGCCGCCCAATGCAAAAACCTTTGTTCCCTTTGATTTTTCTGTACCGTAAGCGGCGAATTTTGCAGCGCCCTCACGCATAATAAACGGAACGCAAGCCAGCGTCTCAACGTTATTTATTATAGTCGGCTTCTGCCAGAGTCCCTTAACAGCCGGGAACGGCGGACGCGGACGCGGCATACCTCTCTGACCTTCGATTGAATTCAGAAGAGCCGTTTCCTCACCGCACACAAAAGCGCCTGCACCCAAGCGGATATGTACACGGAATGAGAAATCCGTACCGAGTATATTGTCACCGAGCAGACCTATTTCCTCTGCCTGCTTGATTGCTATTCTCAATCTGTTTACGGCAACCGGATATTCCGCACGAACATAAAAATAACCGTTCTGTGCGCCGATAGCGTAACCTGCAATTACCATACCTTCAATAACGGCAAGCGGATTTCCCTCAAGTATTGAACGGTCCATAAATGCACCCGGGTCTCCCTCGTCACCGTTACAAACAACGTATTTTTCACCTGCCGGCTGAGCATAAGCAAACTGCCATTTTCTTCCTGTCGGGAAGCCGCCGCCGCCTCTGCCGCGAAGTCCCGAATCGAGTATTTCCTTGATTACGTCTGCTCTGTCCATTTTGAGTGCTTTGGATAAGCCCTGGAAAGCACCTGCGCCGAGAGCCTCGTTAATATCCTCGGGATTTATCTGTCCGCAACCGTGCAGAGCGATACGAACCTGCTTTTTATAGAAATTTATATCATCCTGTTTTGCAACCTTTTCCTTTGTTGCCGGATCAACAAACAGAAGTCTTTCAACGACCTCATTGCCTATAAGATCCTTCTCCACTATTTCTTCAACGTCCTCAAGCTTAACGAGGCGGTAAAGAGTATCCTCAGGGAAAATCTTTACGAAAGGTCCCTGTGAGCAAAAGCCGAAGCAACCTACTTGATTTACACTTACCTTATCGTCAATGCCGCGCTGTTGGATAAGCTGTTCAAATTTTTCTTTAATTGCCTGAGAATTTGAAGAGAGACATCCTGTACCGCCGCAAAGAACCACCGCTCTTTTGTTGTCTTTTCCCGCAAATTTATTTGCAAGGCAAACGGAGCATGAAGATATTTTTTCATTTAATTCATCAAAATTCTTAATCATAAATTATTACCTCCATTGCGGTATTCCTCAATAATGCCCGGAACTGCGCTTACCGTAAGCTTCGGATAAACCTTTCCGTTTATCGTAACAGCCGGAGCAATTCCGCACGCACCTATACAACGAAGAGCATCGAGTGTAAACATACCGTCTTCAGTTGTTTCTCCCGGTTTTATTCCCAAAATTTCAGAGAATTTATCGATAACCTGCTGAGCGCCCTTAACATAGCACGCCGTACCCAAGCAGCAGCCGATAACATACTTACCTTTAGGCTGAAGAGAGAAAAACGAATAGAACGTTACAACACCGTATATTTCAGCCACAGAAATACCTGTTTTTTCGGAGACAAGCTCCTGCACCTCAAGCGGAATGTAGCCATACTCTTTTTGAATGTCACTGAGAATCATCATAAGAGGCGTTTTTTCATCAACGTATCTATCGCATATGCCGTTGATTTTTGCCACTGCCGCTTCACTTAAATGAGCCATAATAGCCCTCCTTTTGTATAATCCGAATCGTTGATAAGACAACCAGAGAAGATTATACTACATATTTGCCGTATTGTCAAGTAAAATAGTATTTTTTGCCAAATTTCCTCTTATTATGCCTCACTTGACCTTAATGTCACATTATTTTTGAAAATAAAAAATACCCGTACTGCGTATATATCAATACAATACGCAAAATACGGGTGTTTTGATTATTTTTATATAAACAGGCAATATATGCAAAATCAAAATGCGATAGCTATTTCAAAGCTCCTTTAAGGCATTACTCTTTACAACAAATTAAAGGGCTTACATTCTGCACACATTATTTTGCTTTACGTGCCCGTTTTCAAGTCTTTCAGCTGTTAAGCGCAGGCGGTTCAAGCGACACATCGTCGTACAAAACGAGCATCGGAGGCGCTCCCTGAGTGATGCAGGCTTCCGTTACAACGCATTTTTTAACGTCGCTTCTGGAAGGAAGCTCAAACATTGTATCCATAAGCACTTCCTCAAGTATGGATCTGAGTCCTCTTGCACCCGTATTCCTCTTTATTGCCTCTCTTGCAATGGCACGCAGAGTTTTTTCCGGTATTTCAAGGGTAATTCCGTCCATTTCAAAAATCTTTTTGAACTGCTTTACTATTGAATTTTTAGGTTCGGAAAGTATTCTTACAAGGTGATCCTCCGTAAGGTCGTGCAACGTTACGACAACCGGAAGTCTGCCTACAAACTCGGGTATCAAGCCGAATTTAAGCAGATCCTGAGGCTGTACATCTGCCAGAATATCGCCGAGTCTCTTTTCCTTTTTGCTGTGAACGTCGGCATTAAAGCCCATTCCGCTTACGGTCTCGCGCGCGGAAATTATCTTTTCGATTCCCGCAAATGCGCCGCCGCACACAAACAGTATATTCGTTGTATCGATCTGTATACATTCCTGCTGAGGATGTTTTCTTCCGCCCTGCGGTGGAACATTTGCAACTGTACCCTCCATTATTTTAAGGAGAGCCTGCTGTACGCCTTCGCCGGATACGTCACGTGTTATTGAAACGTTTTCCTGTTTTTTGCAGATCTTATCGATTTCATCTATATAAATAATTCCGCGTTCCGCTTTTTCAATATCATAATCCGCCGCCTGAATGAGCTTGAGGAGAACATTTTCCACGTCCTCACCGACATAGCCTGCCTCGGTAAGAGCCGTGGCATCCGACATTGCAAACGGAACATTCATGAATTTTGCAAGGTTCTGAATAAGGTAAGTTTTACCTGTTCCCGTAGGTCCGAGCAAAAGAACATTGCTCTTTTGAATTTCAAGGCCATCGTCATTTTCGCCGAAATTGTTATTCAGTCGTTTATAATGGTTATATACCGCAACCGACAAATACTTTTTTGCCGTATCCTGACCTATAACGTACTGATTCAGATAATCGTACATTTCCTTAGGTGTGGGAAAATCCGTATTAATATTTTCGGTCTCTTCCTCTTCAGCCGTAATAATCTTCATGCACTCACGGACGCATTTATCACATATATGAACACCCGTTCCCGCAATCATTTGATTTACTTCTTCAGACGTAGCACCGCAAAACGAACATCTTGCATAAATTCTGTCACTGTAATTTGGCATATAACAACCAAGCTTATTTCACTAAGCTTTACCCTTTCATTGCGTTAATATTTTGAAATTATTTTTTGTTGACAACAACTTCGTCCACTATTCCGTAGTCTTTTGCTTCAGCGGCTGTCATGAAATGATCTCTGTCCGTATCAAACTCAATCTGTTCAATGGACTTGCCCGTCATTTTGGCAAGCAATTCATTCATAGTCTTTTTTGTCTTGACCAAGTTTTCCGCGTGAATAAGAATATCGGAAGCCTGACCGCTCAAGCCGGATGCGAGAGGCTGATGTATCATTATATTGCTGTAAGGAAGCGCAAAGCGTTTTCCCTTTGTGCCTGCCGCAAGCAAGAATGCGCCCATAGAAGCCGCCATTCCGATGCAGACAGTGGACACGTTGCATTTTATATACTGCATTGTATCATAAATAGCCATGCCTGCCGTTACAGAGCCGCCCGGGCTGTTAATGTACAGCGTAATATCCTTGTCAACATTGTCCGCCTCGAGAAACAACAATTGTGCAACAACGAGGTCAGCCGTTTCCGTCGTAATTTCTCCGCTGATAAATATTATTCTTTCCATAAGCAAGCGTGAGAAAATATCATACTGACGTTCTCCCTTGCTTGTCTGTTCAACAACATACGGTACCAGATTCATAGTATACCTCCGTTTTGCAATTTTTATTATTCAAATTGCTTTTATCTTTATTTTTACAGTAAGAGCCGATGCAAAACACACAAACCATATAATCCGTAAGACAATTCGTCCGTGTTGTGCCGCAGAAAAATTCTGTTTTGAGCACAGTGCCGTGTCATACACGATATTATGCAGTTTTACATCAGCCCATGATTGCCGCCGGTAAACCTTACTTTACAAATATATCCGTTTCCGGTCAAAAATATTCACATCGCAAAAAATAAGCGATTACATTACTCTTTTACAGGAGCATCGACATAAACCGCATTATCTTTGAGCAAATCTATCGTTTTTGCCGATACGATTCTACCCTTGACGTAAGAATTGTCGTGTGCAAACATTTCCTTTACTTTTTCAACTTCGAGCTTTGCCTCGTCGGCAAGCTTTGCATACTCTGCTTCGATCTCGTCGTCTGTTGCTTCAATTGCTTCAACAACGGAAATCTTCTCCAGAACAAGCTGAGCTTTTACGGTCTTTGTTGCTTCTTCTCTGTACTGCTCACGAATCTGGTCAACAGTCGTGCCCATGTACTGCAAATACTGTTCGAATGAAATACCCATATTCTGTATGCGGTAGCTCATATCCTCAACCATATTGTCTATCTGAGTTTCTATCATGCCGTTCGGAATATCGATTTCTGTGCCCTCGGCAACCTTATCGATAAGAGCATTTTCCATTTCTCTCTGAGCACGCTTTTCGGCAGCTTCCTTAAGACGCTTCTCAACGCTCTCCTTGTATTCTGCCAGAGTTTCAAACTCGCTTACATCCTTTGCGAACTCGTCGTCAAGCTCGGGCATTTCCTTGTACTGGATCTCATTTACCTTTACTGCAAATACAGCGTCTTTGCCCTTAAGCTCCTCGCTGTGATAATCCTCGGGGAATTTTACGTTAATATCCTTTTCTTCGCCTGTTTTCATGCCTACAAGCTGCTCTTCAAAGCCCGGAATAAACGTGTGTGAGCCAAGCGTTATGGAATACTTTTCTGCCGTGCCGCCCTCAAATGCAACGCCGTCAACAGTGCCCTTGTAATCTATGTTGAGCTTGTCGCCGTCTTTTGCCTCATAATCAGCCTCGGCGTCTATCCAACGTGAATTGCGGTTTCTCGTTGCCTCGATGTCAGCGTTAACGTCCTCTTCCGTAACCGGATATTCTTTCTTTTCGATCTCAACGCCCTTGTACTGTCCGAGTTCAAATTCAGGCTTAACAAAAACCTCTGCGGTAAATACAAAGTCCTGACCGCCTGCCATATTTACAATGTCAACATCAGGTCTGTCTACCGGATAAATTCCTTCGCTCTGAACAGCCTCTTCATATGCCTTCGGTACAGCGTCGTTGAAAGCCTCTTCATAGAAAATGCTTTCTCCGTAAGCTCTCTCAATTACTTTTCTCGGAGCCTTGCCCGGGCGGAAGCCGTGTATGCTTACTTTGCCCTTAACCTTGTTGTATGCGACGTTCATTGACTTTTCAAAAGCTTCCGCATCAACGGTAATCTCCATCTTAACTTTGTTTGTACCGATTTTTTCTGTTACAACCTTCACTTATCTTTCCTCCTGATAAAGGTAATCATTTATGTAAATAAATTTTTTACCGTAACAATTAATCTACGCCTTACAATATTCTATGCGTACAAGTAATTATACAATTTTTTTTCTGTTTTAGCAATACCTTTTACCGCATTTTTTATAAAAAATCCGATATTTTTACGTAATTTCCGCAACGACTGCGCCAAAAAGCCGTTTTGCAAGCCTCAAAATCATTTCTCGGATGAATAATTCATAAGATAATTGACTTCTTCTCGAGTAAGATAGCGCCACTTGCCCTTCTCAAGTTGTGTGTCGCGCAGCTCGCCTATTGCGGTTCTTCTTAAATAAAGCACCTTTGCGCCGACCGCCTCAAACATTTTTCTTACCTGGCGTTTTTTGCCCTCTCTTATGCGAACCGAAAATTTATTTGCGTCTTTTCTTATTACCGTTGCGGGCGACGTTACAAATCCGCCTTCTATCTTGACGCCCTTGCGAAGCATTTCGAGTGCGCTGTCATCAACAGGCTCTGCCGTACGCGCGAAATATGTTTTCTCGCATTCATATCTCGGGTGCATGAGATGATTTGCAAATTCTCCGTCATTCGTCAGAATGAGAAGCCCCTCTGTATTAAGGTCGAGCCTGCCGACGGGGAAAACTCTTTCCGGAACATCAACCAGGTCAAGCACCGTAGGTCTGCCGTGGTCATCACAAGCAGTCGTGACGTACCCTTTCGGCTTGCTCAAAAGAATATATACCTTCTTCTCCTCCGGCACAATGACTCTGCCGTCAAGCATAACCTCATCATTGTACTCGTCGATTGAAACGCCCATTTCGGTTACTGTCTTGCCGTTAACGCTCACTCTGCCCGATGCAATCATTTCTTCAGCCGCTCTTCGGGAAGCCGCGCCGCAGCTTGCTATATACTTTTGCAGTCTAATCATTTTTTGTCTCTTTATCTTTTTTGAGCGACTCAATGAAGCGCTTTATATTGCTCTTGTGGTCCTTTATTTTTGAATACAGCGCATCATCGCCTGCAAGCTCTTCAAACTTTTCAAGAGCCTCGCGCTGTTTTTTGTTAAGCTTTGTAGGCGTCTCAACAACAATGGTGGCAAACAGATCGCCTCTTTGCGTACTGTTTATGCGCGTTACGCCCTGATTTTTTATTTTTATCACAGTACCCGACTGTATGCCCTCGGGAAGCTTGTATTTCATTGTTCCCTCAAGAGTCGGAACGTCTATTTCCCTGCCGAGCGCCGCATCAACAAACGTTACGGGCACCTCGCAGTAAAGATCGTAATTTTCACGCTTGAATATACTGTGCTTTTTTACATATACAGCTATATAAAGGTCGCCGTTTGAGCCTCCGTTTTCACCCGGATTGCCCTGATCTCTGAGCGGAATTGCCTGATTGTCATCGATTCCGGCAGGTATGGTAACGTTTATTTTTCTCTTTACCTTGTTAACCTTTGCTCCCGAGCACTTCGGACACGGCTGTTCGTAGAATTTGCCTGTTCCGCCGCATTTTTCGCACTGTCTTACCCTTATTGTGCGTCCGAAAATACCGTTTACGGATTCCCTTATTTCGCCCGTGCCCGAGCAAGTGGTACAAGTCTTGGGTTCTGTGCCCGGTTTGCCGCCTGTGCCGCCGCACTCGGTACATTTCTCGTACCTTGTGACCTCTATTGTTTTCTTGCAGCCGAACACAGCCTCCTCAAAAGTAATATTGAGATCGTACTGAATATCACTTCCGCGCTTCGGTCCGTTTGCA
>CAMEIT010000069.1 GCA_945918795.1 uncultured Clostridia bacterium
TCGGTTAACCTATTTTGAACCACGCGACTATCGCGTGGTTTTCGTTTTACAAAAAGCTCCCGTGGCTGCACACGCAGCCGCGGGAGCTTTTATTGTATGCATTTATACGGCATTATACGCCGAGCACTCAGTCGTTAGGCATTTCCTCCTGAGTGGCAGGCTCAAGCACAAAGGAATTTGTCCAGAAGCCGGGCTTCATCCATACCTTTGCGTATGCAAATCGGTTTTCCGGCGTCAGAACAATGGTGAGATCCGTGCATCTGCGGTTCATACCGGCAGCAACATGAAGATTGTAGGTGCCGTAATTCAGGGGAATGCGGACAGTTTCCCTGTTTCCGATATGACCCATGGGCTCACCGTTAATGTAAAGGCCGAAGCCTCCGGCAATTCCCAAAGGCGATCCTTTGCGGTACAGCGAAATCATCGCGTCCTCCGGGAAACGCAAGGGCTGTTTACATTTCGGGCAGCTGTTACCCGGCGCGGCGTTCATAACATTGCCGCAGGTACATTTTACTCTGAGAAGTTTTGCCATATTGACCTCCGTTGGTTTTCTCTGATTATACCATTTTCCCGCGGCTTTTGTCAATCCTTAATACTTGCTGTCGGCGGCAAAATCCGCCGTATACGGTTCGCAGCCGGATGTATAAGCGGGAAATGCCGCCTGCATAACGCAGGCGGCATAAGGGGTTATTTCTTTTCGATAGGAATCCGGATTTCAATGGTTCTGTCAGCATAACCGCCAACGATACCCCAATGATAAACAGCGAGCTCGGGAGCGTTTATCATCCGGTATTCCTCATTTGAGAGCCATTCCGCAGCAATTTGCTTGCGAATATCGAAATACTCCGGAACGGGCATTCTCTGTTTGTCGGTTTCAAAAACAGCATAGGTTCTTTCGGGAATAATGATCTCTTCAAACTTAAATTTATCCATGAAATCTATTCCGGTAACATTGCTGTTGTATAGGTTATCACGTTAGTACCTGTCTGTTGTGACAGCGATATAAAAATCATATCCGTCATCACCCACATTCGTCAGAACGCAATAATCAGAAAGCTTGTCATTTGCCATTCCTTTAAGCATCCACTGATGTGCTCTGGTGGTCATGAAGAAATCGCCTTCTTGCTTATGACGCAGCTCATCGTAAGGAGTGCCCTCAAAACGTCTTTTGTAACCGATAAGCGTCATTTTGGGTTTTGTTTCGATTCGATAGTTCATAATCGTACCGCCTTCCAAAGAAAATTTCAGTACAAGACGGGAATAGGATTTCAGCATACTGCCGTTGCCCCGAGCCTGTGACGGCAATATACCGTGGAACTTTTGGAATGCTTTTGCAAAGCTGTCCGGACTTTCATAGCCATACTTCAGTGCTACATCAATAACCTTTGCTCTCCCTGCGGCAAGCTCTGCGCCGGCAAGCGACAGCCTGCGGCGGCGGATATACTCGCCCACGGTGAAACCGCAAAGAATACTGAACACGCGCTGGAAGTGATAGCTTGATGAAAAACTCTGCGCTGCAACCATATCGTAATCAATCGTTTCCGTCAGATTGTTTTCGATATAATCGACAGCTTTTTGCAATCCGATGATCCAGTCCATAATATCCCTCCTTGTCTGCCTTCATTCTATCAAAAGGCGATTTTTATTTCCCGATATTCCGTGCTGAGTATAATCGGGTTACTTCAGCGCCACCGGGATCCGCACCTTGCAGTATCGATTCTTATGGCGTAGATCTTGGTTAGTCCAAAGGCGCAGACCCTCAACGGCAAGGTCATATTTTGCATTAACGCAGGCAATGCCGGGTGCCTATCACGGTACAATATTATTTATTCTTACTCACCGTCTTTGTTTATGAAGCACTGCCCCTCCATACACAGAGAGATCGTTTTCTTATCCATTTACTTCTTACCTTTCGGCTTGGCATATCGCCGTCGGCACTCACAGCAGGTACAGCGGAGCCCGCAATCGCATCTGTTATTTCCGCTTCATGTAAACAACAATTTCCGCGTCGGAGCCGCCGTCGCCGTACTCGCATACCAAAAGACAGTTTTCGTCAGCCGTCAGCCCGTAGCACCTGTCGCTGTTTTTCTTTCGCACCTGATTTCCCAAATAGATTCTGTTATCGTCCCAGAATTTAATTTTCTGACCGCCGGGCAGCGTATATTCCAGGTTGACATAAGCCCCCGGCAGAGCGTTGAGTCCGGTAACCTCCTCCATATCCTCAATTCCCAGCCCGTTGAACTCCGCAATAAGCTGTTCCTTCAGCCTGCAGGGCGCCTCAAAGGCTTTGCCGCAATTCTCGCAGCGCTTATTTTCACAACACAGCGCCACCATACAGGAGCCGCCGAAGGGATGTCCGTTCGTTTCTGCACATCCTCCGCATTTATTTCTCAAACCGCATTCGCCGCAGTCAAGTCCGCATACGCTTTTCATAATTATCCCCTCCGTAATTAAATAGAGTTTTTATTCAGAATAAAACCGGTCAGTAATAATAACAGGCAAATCGGAATGCTTTCCGCTTGATTTTGTAGCTTCGCTAAAAATCGTTTTGCCGTTCGCATACTGAGCCTCGCGTATATCTGCACCGACGGAGGTAGCGCTCCTGTCGATTTGGTTGGAGATAATGGCCTTCCGGCTTTCCTTTAATCGATTTACTCATTTGATAACGGATACGGCGAAGTCCATGGACTGTGTTCTCAGTTTGATTTCAGACATCTTTACACCTCCAATGTAAAGACATTGTATCATATAAAGCGACAAAATGCAAAAAAAGTAAAGTTTGCCGCAGTGCGGAAAGAGATGCGGCGGCACCGCCGCCGTGAAGTATCGTGCTTTGCACGAAGTGAAGCAAAGTGTGCCACTCACGCCCGCAGGCACTTCACGATGCGCAGCATCACTTCACGTACCTCAAGGCACACTTAGGAAAACTCTTGATTTCTGATTAACTCTGCACTTCGCGCAGAGTTTCAGCCTGTCAAAAAAGCCGAATCAGCAAGGAGCTGAGACGGCTTTTCTGACAGGCCGGAGGGATATTTTTCCATATTACATCTTGATATAAAAAACACAACAGCGGAATTGCATTCAATCTTTAGTTGATTATCAAACAAACAATTGATTATTGAAATATGGGCATTTATATAATAAAATAAAATCACACCGGTGAAATAAATATTTCGGAGGTTTCTATGAAACTTACACTTGGAGAAAAAATAAAAGAGCTGCGCAAACGCGACGGAAGAAAGCAAGAAGACTTGGCAAGTGCGCTCGGTGTTTCAAATCAAGCCGTTTCCCGTTGGGAAAAAGATGGTAGCTATCCCGACATGGAACTGATTCCTGCCATCGCAAACTACTTTAATGTCAGTATTGATGAACTATTTGGATACAGCAAAGACAGACAAGAAAAATTAAAATCTATATTGGATAAAGCCGAAACGGCAATAAACGGTCTGGGAGATATGACGGAATGTGTTGAATTGCTCCGTGCGGCAGCTGAAGAATTCCCATCAGAACCACAAGTGTTAATCAAACTTGGATATGCACTAAGTTTGCACGGATGGAAAAAATACGGGGCAAAATACTATACCACGAATGATTCCGACTATGCTCATGAGGACACGGAATATAATTCGGGAAACATATATTGGCAGGAAGAAGTTCGCGTTTTTGAGAAAGTCTTAACTATGGAAATTTCTCCCGAAGATCGTGATGCTATTACCATGATGTTGGTAATTGTATATGCTAAAATGGGATACACAGACAAGGCAAAAGCTTTGGCAACAAAGCAAAACTCGATTATTGCTTGCCGCGAAACACTCATGCCAAAAGCAACTGAAGCTGAAGAACGCGACAAATATCAAGGTGAAGCCATTATTTCTCTTTTGACAGAATTAAAAAACGTTCTTTGTAACTCCGTATGTACCAAAATTTCGCTATTCACAAAATCCGAGGGAGTCAAACTGTTTGTAGATCTGGCTCACTTATATGAATCTGTTTTCAGTGACGGAAGATGTGGTGTTGCACACTCTCATCTTAGTGAACTTTATCTGTACGCGGCAGTTTACGAAGCACGATTTAATAAAAATACAGACCGAGCATTTGAATACTTCAAAAAGGGATTTGAGCATAAAAAGCTTTATGATTCTATTCGGTGTACGGGTGAATATGAGTATTCCTCTCCTCTTGTAGCGAAAGTAACATTCCCAAGTGCGAATTTCCCGTCAGTTCCTTCAACATTTTGGAAGGGATGGATCGAGGTGCTTCCCGAAGAGTTTAAGGAACGTATAAAATCAGATGCTAATTACGTAGAATGTTTTGAATAATCCTTGCCCCGCTTTGGCGGGGCATTTTCGTCACGAGAATTTTAGGTGTTCTCGCTGACGAAAATGATTCTCTGTACGAAAATTTTTGCGCCGCTCATTTCGAAACGATAGTCATAGATCATTTCAAAAGGATCAACAGACTATGTTCATCTCTTTGGTGCGAAAGTACACCCGCGCACGGAAACTTACGCTCCGGATGCTCAACGAGTTGGTTGAGAAAATCGAGGTTTACCATGCGGAGAAAATTGATGGTGTATGGGAGCAGCGGCTTCGCATCCATTATAACTGCGTGGGAGAAATCACGATTCCTAAAATGCTGCCCCTGCCCATCCCTGATGTGACCGTCAATACCCGGAAGGGCGTGTTCGTCAACTACACCCCAGCCGAAATCGCCGGATGAAAGCAACAAAAAAGACGAGTGTCCTTACAGCTTTTCAAATGCTATAAGAACACTCGTCATGGTACAGCGAGTGCATTTATATCCGAACCCAAGCCTGATTTTTCAAGCTCGGTGAAATTGATTGTTTTAGTGCCGTCTTTGTAATTGAATGTGAACGTAATCCTGTCATCGTAAAGGAAAATCGCATTGACAAAACTGTCGATAAGCCTGCGACGGTGGTCAAGCTTCTTTGCGTCCAGCTTTCTGAATCTGTGAAACCAGAAAACAATCTGCTCACGTGAAAGCATCGGTTTTGCCATTTCTTCTTTGACAATTTGAACGGACAATTCGCTTTTCTGCTTTTCAAGGCTTTCGAGCCGCTCTTTTGTTGAAACGGTTAAGATGCCTTGCTGAATGGCATCAAGCATATTATCAATGGATTTTTGCGTATCTGCATATTGCTTTTTCAGCAGAGGTAATGTTTTATTCTCCTTGCCCTGTAAAGCCACTACTTTATCGGCAAGTTTTTCTATCAAATCATCATCAAAAATCAGCTTTTTAATTTGCTCAATCACAAGGTTTTCGATCCATTCTTTTTTGACCGATTTCTTATCGCAACCCTTGTGATTTTTTACTCTTGCACATTTGTAATACCGATGCACATGAGAGGTTTTGCTTGTTCCGCTTTCACCGACCATATAACATTGGCACTTGCCGCAAAACAGCTTTGTTGTCAATAGATATTCGTCTTCGGCTTTGTGTTTTGCCGGAGCTTTTTTATTTGCCGCCATACGCTCCTGCACACGGTTGAACAAATCTTCAGGCACGATTGCCGGAATGCCGCTCGGTTGGATAATATCATTATACTTGTATTCGCCGATATATTTGCGGTTATGCAACATTCGGGTGACGCTGTTAATGCTGATTTTACCGCCACGTTTAGTGCGAACACCTTTAAGATTCATTTCATCGGTAATTTCACGCATCGACGCCCCGTCTGCATAATGCTTAAATGCGTCAAGCACCGCCGGAGCCGTCAGGGGATCAATCTGAAAATATTGCTCACTGTCAATGATATATCCGATCGGCAATGTCCCGCCGTTGTATTTGCATTTCAGTGCATTTTCAGTGAGTCCTCGTATGACTTTTTCCGAAAGTTCAGCCGAGTAATACTCTGCCATTCCTTCAAGCATTGATTCGAGCAAAATGCCTTCTGCACCTGCTGAAATCGATTCGGTTGCGGAAATCACCTTTACGCCGTTATTTTTGAGGATTCGTTTATAGTGTGCCGAATCGTATTTATCACGGGCAAATCGGTCAAGCTTCCAAACGATTACAACCTCAAACTTTTTGCCGGAACTGTCTTTAATCATCCGCTGAAAATCGGGACGGCGGTCGGTTCTTGCCGACAACGCACGGTCAATGTAGGTTTCAATGATTTGAATATCATTTTTCTCGGCAAAAGCCTTGCATTCACGCAACTGACCTTCAATGGACTCTTTACGCTGATTATCCGAAGAATATCTCGCATAGATTACGCCTTTCATTTCTTTTCACCTGCCTTTCTTTTGGAGTGTATAACACAAGTTATCCTTGATGTTATCTGGGTTCAGGGGTGTTAGGGCTCTCCCTAACAAGCGAATTTGGATAGCCAAATTCAGTGCTTGCTGAGACATTGCCGTGCATTTGCACAAGCAAATGCGTTGCTTGCTGAGGCAATGCCCATAATTTTAAGTAAACTAATTATAGCATAATACTCAATTGCAAAGTAAAACGCAAGAGCAACAGAAAACAGGCGTAACCAAGAACCTAAAAACATCCTTCAAATGCTACCATCGCAATTCACTTTACAAACGGTTGTATAATGATTTATCTTTCGGGGAGAAAGACAATTTGGCTTTCTCCCCATATTTGCAACAAAGCAGAAAACAGATGATGTGTCAAGGGCGGCGCAAGCCGTTCATTTTACCCTTTGCACAACAGATGTTTTCTGCTATTTCTTTTGTCCGTGATATAATTTTATACTGCAGCAGGGATACTGTTTCACCACAAAGCAATATCCCTTTTGTATGCTGCAGGGTATCCGCCAATTTCAAAAGGAGTAGAATACCATGTCCAATTATATCACATACGAAGAAAGAATGGATATAGAAAATTGTCTTTCGAGCGGAAAATCTTTCGGACAAATAGCGAAAGAACTCGGAAAAGACCGTTCTACCATTTCCAGAGAAGTCAGAAAACATTCCCTTATTGAACGCTCCGGTTATGGAGCAAACGGTTACAACGCCTGTGCACATCGGGATAATTGTACCAAAATCCATGTGTGCAGCGGAAGTTGTTCCCGTCAATCACTGAAATACTGTAAAATGTGCAGTAGCTGTAACGATAATTGCCCGGGCTTTGAGGAACAGATATGTGTCACAAGATTCAAACCGCCTTATGTTTGTAATTCTTGCTCTGAGCGTAACCGATGTACCCTTGAGAAAACGGTTTATTATGCTGTCAAGGCCCACACAAAGGCGCAAGCTCATATTTCTGAATCTCGCAAAGGCGTGATGACCACTGAACAAGAAATGAGCCGTCTGAATGCTTTTGTAACACCGCTGATCTTGCAGGGGCAGTCCATTCACCAAATCTATGTTAATTACGCGGATACGCTTATGTGTAGCGAAAAGACACTCTACAACTATATTGACCACGGTTTCTTTGATGCAAGGAATATTGACCTGCCTCGCAAGGTGCGTTATCGCCCTCGCAAAAAGGAGCAAGAGTTTAAGGTTGACAGAGGCTGCTACATCGGCAGAAGCTATGTGGACTACCAACAATTTCTCTTAAAGCATCCAAATGCGCATACGGTGCAAATGGATTCCGTCATAGGAACGGTAGGCGGCAAGGTGTTACTTACTATCCACTTCCCCGAAACGAGCTTTATGATGGCGTTTTTAAGGGATGCAAATACCTCTCAATCGGTTATTGACGTGTTTGACTATCTGTACCGCAAGCTCGGTAAAGAACGGTTTGAGAAGCTTTTCCCGGTGATTCTGACCGACAAAGGCTCGGAGTTTTCCAATCCCAAAATGATTGAGTGCGAGCCGAGTTGCGGAATACGAAGAACCTACGTCTTTTACTGCGATCCGTCCTCACCATACCAAAAGGGCTCCATTGAGGTAAACCACGAGCTTGTGCGCAGAATCTTGCCAAAAGGAACGTCCTTTGACAGACTCACGCAAACGGATATTGACCATATGATGAACCACATCAACTCCTACCGCAGAGCCAAGCTGGGAAACAGAACGCCGTATGAGGCTTTTGCTTTCTATTACGGCAAGGAAACGCTGGAAAAGCTTGGATACTCTCCGATCGACCCAAGCTGTGTCGTCATGACGCCGAAGCTGCTTAAGAGATAACGAATAAATTTAACGGTGGATACCCTCATATTGTGGTGCATTCGGGGTAGCGTTTTGGATTTCAAAAAATTGAGATTTTACCCTACCTCTTGTTTGGTGCGCTCATTTGATGCCTTGACTGCTATTTTACCCCTTGCATTTCGTTTACAAATGGTGCATTTTGCTTACAAAACTTGCATTTCATTTACAAACCGTGCATTTGAATTTACAAACTTGCGTTTCGCTTACAATTGTTGCTCTTCGTTTTTCAAATGCCACTTTTCGTTTTGCTATTAAGCCCCATAATTTAACGTAAACTAATTATAGCATAATAATGATTGAATGTCTACATGGAAATGTTAAATTATAAATATAATCTTGAATATTTCAATTTTATCTATTGATTGGTACGAGTTTGTATGTTATAATGTATTGTAGATAAATGCAATTATTGGAGGAATTCGTTTTGTCACGTTCTTATAATAAATTATGGAAACTTATGATCGATAAGAAAATCAACAAAACCGGGCTTTGCAAAGCGGCAGGTATTACAACAAATGCCATGGCAAAGCTCGGGCGGGACGAAACCGTAACGCAAGAGACGCTTGAAAAAATATGTGTGGCTCTAAACTGCACTCTTGATGATATTGTGGAGATAAAACCGGATAATTCAAATATATAGTAATTATATCATTGCCAGAGTCCATTTTATTGGACTGTTGTCGTGGTATAATGGCTTGTATAAAAATTTATTTACAGTAAAAGGAGTGTTATATATGGGATTAAGATTTCGAAAAAGTGTAAGAATATGCAAAGGTGTAAGATTAAATTTTAATAAAAATTCTTTTGGAATAAGTGTTGGTGGTAAAGGCTACGGATATACTGTAAATTCAAAAGGCCGCAGAACTGCACATGTCGGGATCCCTGGTACAGGTCTATCATATACTGCCTCGTCAACAAAGAGAAAGCAATCCCCAAAATCTTCATCAACATCAAAAATCGTTCATACTGAAATAAAATTATCCTTATCTGACGATGGAAAAATGAGTTTCTATTATCCTAATGGAATTGAAATAACCGATCCAAGTATGATCAATAGGATTAAAAGAACTCCAGCTTACAAACTTGAAAAAGAGCGTATGCAAAACGAACACAATAGAAATGCATTGTATGAAATAAATGCATACAACCAACAAAATCAGGATCTAATAAACATCTGCAAACTATCGGCAACACCAATACATGATGTCGCTTTTTATGAAAACGAATTAAACAGTCTTGTCTTAAAAGAATATGTGAAAAGAACATTCAATGTTCAGATGCCAACGCACGATACTGTATATAAAGAATTGGTAAATGAATCAAAATCGGAAATTAAGAGTTTGGCATTTTGGACATTGAAAAACAAACGCAAAGATTATGTTGAGAATAATATAGCGGAAAAACTTGACGAGAGAATTAGTGAATGGAAAAATAACAAACAAGTATTCGAACAGCACGAAGTTGAAGTTGAAAAAGAAGCAACAAAACGATTCAGAGAAGAATACGATAATGCAAAAACATATTTAAACAACATTATAAGCGGTGAAAAAACCTGCGTTTGTAATGATGTTGATGCTTGGCTTGAAGAAATAGAGTCGCCTCTTGAATTTAATATCGATTATGAATACGATGAATCCCATATTCTGTGGATTGATTTGGATTTACCTGAAATAGAGGATTTTCCAAATCAAAAAGCTGTACAAATGGCTAACGGTAATAAAAAACTAAAAAATAAGACCAAACAAGAGATAAATCGTGATTATAAAAAGTATGTTTTTGGGTTGGCAATATTTCTAAGCAGCCATTTGTTTAATATTAGCCCTAAGATTTTGAAGATTGTTGTATCAGGTTACACACAAAGAAGAAACAAAACAGGTGATATTAATGACGATTATGTATATTCAATAATTTTTGAAAGGGAAGTCTTAATGAATATTGATTTTGTAAATGGCGATCCATTTGAAAATTGCATGAAATTTAAAAATCGTTGCAATTTGACGACAACAGATATATTGAAGCCTATTGAACCTTTTAGCAAAACGGAGATGGGAAATATATGGGATTTTTGAAAGATATTATTAACCACTTTACAAGCCCACAGCACACAAGTTTTAATAATAAAAACGGCTTTGACTTAGATGAATACAACAAATACAACACGGAAAAAATAAGAGAATTTAAAAATAAGTATGACTTATCCAACATATCCGTTATAAACAACATACCGCCTGAAGAAGCAGGAAAATTCCCGGACGGAGGGAAAAGTGTTGTCTATATGCCTGAACAAATTTTGAATAGACAAGCAACAGAATATAAAAAAGATAAAAAGTTTGATTTAGCAATTGCTTGTTTGAAAAAGGCAAACGAAATGTATCCGTTTTCATATTATTCATATTTAAGGGATGATTATGAAAGATTAGTTGATATGATGGTGTTAGCCGGAAAATTCGACGAAGCAAAAAAAGAACACAAAAGACTTGATATGACCATTGGCACAAAACTTTCGGAATTAAAAGTCTTGCAAAAAAACACTGTGAGTATGGGAAAAAGCTCCTTTGAAAGATATCAGAAGGAAATCATTGATCCTTATTTGGATGAATACAGCTGCCGAGAACAGTATTATTGGCTTTTAGAGAATTTAAGTGAGTTAGCCCCAAAGTCATTTAACGGATATAGACGAATGAAAAATTCAAAAACAGAAAACTACAAAAAGATAGTTGAAGCCGTTAAAAGATCAGGAAAAGAAATAGATTGTTTGAAGTTTTGGGATTAACACTTCAAAGTGGGACTCCGAATATTTATATAATTTCAAAGCTGTCTTAGCAAGCACTGAATTTGGCTATCCAAATTCGGGTGATGCTGCTACGGTATTACCTCAGCAAGCATCGCCTTTGTGTCCACACGACATTGCCTTTGCAAGCAACGCATTTGGATATCCAAATACTGCCGCTTGCCCGGCACTTGTTAGGGCAAATCCCTAAAACCCTTTGAACGGAGAATTCTATGGAAATAAGTGAACTCAAAAAGCAAGTGATTCCGTATTGGCGTGATATTTATAATCTGCAATACGGCAACATCTTCAAGCATCTATTTGTTCGTATCAAATACAGGATATTCGGAAACCGTTTCGGAACATCGGAGATTCCGGACAACATTCTTGAAGCCATTGCACGCACGATGCTACCTGATATCCGTGAATTCTTTCTTTCAAAAGAAAGACAAGCGGAATTTGCGGCATGGAAAGCAGAAAAAGAAAAGAAAGACAAAAAGTGATGTGAGGGGACAATATGGGATTGTTAAATTTAGCAAGCAGCACTTCTGCGTGGAGAGGCTATGAATACTATAAGGATGGTAGTGTTCTGCTAAAAAAGAAAATCACCGACCACGAATATAGCGGTACTTTGCGTGGTAGCGGAAATAAGCATTATGATGTCTTTATAGACATCGAACATCCGAGAAAATCTCATTGCAATTGTCCTCATGCCAATGGCAAACGAATTATTTGCAAGCATCAGGTTGCTCTGTATTTTTCTGTTTTTCCGGAAGAGGCTGATCAGTACTACAAAGAAATTATTGAATATGAGGAGGAAGAAGAACGGCGACAGGAAGAAATTGATAAAAAGGTTGTTGCTTATATTAAAAGTCTTTCCAAAGAAGAATTACGGCAAACCTTGTATGAGGTTCTTTACGACGGCGCCGATTGGGTGTTTGAGAGATTTGTGAGAGAGCATATTGATTATTAAATGATTAAGGCGGGGGACATATCATCCCTCGCCTTTTTGGTATTATTGATATATTAGCTCTTTAAGCACAAATTCTCTTGCTCTGCTCCTGATACTGTTCATGCGGCGGATCCATTCCATTTGGTCAGTAGCTTTGAGTTGCTCGGTTACGCCCTCAACTTCAGCCGTCTGCTTGACAATAAGATTGAACATATCCTCAGCGTCTTTATCAATG
>CAMEIT010000070.1 GCA_945918795.1 uncultured Clostridia bacterium
GTCGCAAAAGTCAATGCGCATCTTTTCGTCATACTCTCGACGGAAAGATGCGCAAACCGCAAAGCGTTTTAAAGTTTTCGGGCTTGGACGCTTTTTTCAAAAGCGTCCAAGAAAAAGCTCCCAAGAAAAAAATCACGGTTTTGTTATTTCGAAGCCATCGAGGTCGGTTATGACAACGGAGTCAATTACGACAGGTTTAAGAGGTTTGTCATTAAATCTGTCGGTTGCGACATCAGCGATAGCGTCAACGACGTCGATACCGTCAGTCACCTTACCGAAAGCGGCGTACATTCCGTCGAGGTGCGGTGCGTCCTCGTGCATTATAAAGAACTGACTGCCTGCCGAGTTAGGGTTCTGTGCTCTCGCCATTGAAATAACGCCGCGTTTGTGCTTGATGTTGTTGTCAATACCGTTTGCCTTGAACTCACCCTTAATAGACCAACCCGGATTGCCCGTTCCGTTGCCCTTGGGGCAACCGCCCTGAATCATAAAGCCTTTAATGACCCTGTGGAACGTAAGTCCGTTATAGAACCCGTTCTTTACGAGATACAAGAAATTGTTTACCGAAATAGACGCCTGCTCGGGAGCAAGCTGTATTTTTATCTTGCCATAGTCTTTTACATTCATTTCTACCGTTGGATTTGCCATAATACTTCTCCTTTTTATATATTGATGTTTAACTATATTTCTTGTGCAATATATTTATAAATATAAATATATTGATTTTTCAGCTGTTTTCACTGAGTTCAAGCCATTCTTCGCTTGCCTCGTCGAGTCTTGAACATATCTGTTCATATTCCGCAGAAATTTCCTTTGCTTTTTCGCTGTTTTTGTATACAGATTCGTCTGCAAGAAGTGCTTCTGTCTCTGTTTTTTTGGCTTCGAGCGTTTCTATCTCAGCCTCAAGCTCTTTAATTCTTTTTTTCTGCTGTTTGATTATGTTTAAGTTTTGTTTTTCTTTTTTCTGCTGCTTTTCAAGAGCAGTTTTTGTCATCGTCTGCTGATTTGCATCGTCAACATCCTCTGCTGATGAAATTTTCTCAATATAATCATCGTAATTGCCTATATACTTCGTTATAGTGCCGTTTTCCATTACATAAACATAATCGGCAATGCGATTTATAAAATATCTGTCGTGAGAAACTGCAATAATCGTTCCGTCGTAATCGTCAAGCGCGTTTTCGAGCACGGCTTTTGATTCCATATCAAGGTGGTTTGTAGGTTCATCGAGCAAAAGGAGGTTATCATGCCTGAGCATAAGCTTCATGAGCATTACTCTCGCCTTTTCGCCGCCGCTCAATAACGAAATTTTCTTGAAAACATCGTCACCCTTAAACAGAAATACGCCTGCAATCTTTCTCAGACGGCTCAATTCATAATTCGGAAATTCATCGTATATTTCCGACAAAATATCCTTATTTGCATCCAATGTCGCAACAGATTGGTCATAATATCCCGTCGAAACTCTGCTTCCGTAGCGTATTTCTCCCGTATCGGGCTGAACTATTCCTTTAATTATTTTCAGCAGTGTACTTTTTCCGCAACCGTTTTCGCCTATAACGGCAATTCTGTCTCCCTTTCTCACGTGCATGGAGAAATTTTCAAACAAAGTATGGTTTGAGTACGTCTTTGAAATGTCTTCCACAAACAAAACATCGTTTCCGCTCTCTCGATCCACCTTAAAAGAGACGTTAATCGCCTCTTCCCTGAACGGAGTCGTCATCAGTTTGATTTTATTGAGCTGTTTTTCGCGGCTTCTCGCCTGTTTGAGACTCTTTTCCCTATTATAGCTCTTGAATTGGTCGATTATTTCCTGCAATCTCTTTATTTCGCGCTGTTGAAGGCTGTATTGCTTTGCCATAACCTCTTTGAGCTTCTGTTTTTTCTCGTAATATTCCGTATAATTGCCTTCGAAATACAGAAGCCCTTTATTTTCGATTTCGGCAATTCCCGTACACACATTGTCAAGAAAATACCTGTCATGAGATATTACAAGAACAGTCCCGTTATAGTTATTCAAGTGATTTTCCAGCCAGCGCACAACATGAATATCAAGATGATTTGTCGGCTCGTCAAGAAGCATTATGTCCGGCTTTTGGAGCAATATTTTTGCTATCGCAATACGGGTCCTCTGCCCTCCGCTGCACTCCGAAACAGGTTTGTCGAATTCTCCCGGCAAAAATCCAAGTCCTCTGAGAACTCCCTTTATGTCGCTCCTGAACCTATATCCGCCTTTTCTTTCAAATTCATCGAGCATATTGCCGTACTGCTCCATTTGCGCGTCATATTTGGATGAATTTGTGTCGGTCAGATTCTGCTCCTGTTCACGAAGCTTCTGCTCAAGCTCAATAATATCGTCAAATACGTGGGTAAGCGTTTCAATTATCGTCTCGTTTGAATCAATAAGAGGGTGCTGCTCAAGATAGCCTATCGTTGTGCCCGTCGGAACAGAGACTGTTCCCGACTCGGGCTGCATCAATCCGGCTATTATCTTGAACAAAGTCGTTTTTCCGCTGCCGTTTGCGCCCACAAAGCCTATTTTTTCGCCTGCGTTTACGCGCAAATCGATCTTTTCAAGCAAAACATCCGCACCGAACTCTTTCTTGATTGAGTTTAGCTGTAAAATTGTCATTATTGTTTAGCTCTTGTGGCAAATTCGGACATTACCACGCATCCCGATACACCCTCCTGCCATTCAAAGAGCGGTTTTCCCGCGCTTGCAAGCGGCAGTTCGGATATTTCTCCTATCGGAATATATCGGTGACTTGAGTCCTCCTGTATAATCATTATTTCTTTTTCAATGTCTCTTGTTGCATATGCCGAGACAATTTTCTTGCCGTTTGAACCGTTTTTATTGAATTTGAATATGCTCATTCCCACGCCTGCGCGTTTTTGCGGCGTAATCAATGTTGCAAGGAACGTTTTCGCATATCCTCCGTCTGAAACAATAACCATTGAATATTTCGGTTTTATCGGGCAAACTGAACATATATGGTCGTCTTCCCTGAGCTTCATCGCTCTCACGCCCTTTGAAGCCCTTCCCATTTCGCTTATCTGCGAGATTTCGCATCTGAGTGCCATACCTTTTTCGGTAACAAACACTACGTCTTCTTCATCTGTAATCAGTTGCGCTGAAATTATGCTGTCGCCGTCATTCAGCTCACAAGCTCCTATCTTACTGCGGCTCGACGAAAATTCGCTGAGTGCCGTTATTTTGCACATACCGTTTTTGGTTGTAAACAATATTCTGCCCGTATCGAATTTTTTCGATGCAAGCGCGCCTATGATCCTCTCGCTTCTGTCGAACGACTGCAAAATATTTGTTATCGGCACGCCTCTTTCCTTCCACTTCATCGACGGAATATTTGCACAGCTTACAAGATAGCAGTTGCCGTATTCCGTAAACAGAACCAACTTATGGTCCGTTGACGTGTGCATAACGTACTCCGTGTAGTCGCCCTTGCCCATATCCATTTCTTTGAAGCTTCCGTTTGAGCGATTGAAATGATTTTTATCTATCGCCTTTATTTCCTGATTGTGTGTGATCGTTACAACAACGTCCTCCGAAACGATGAAGTTTTCCTCGGAAATTGTTTTTTCCTTCTTAAATGATATGATTTCACTCTTTCTCGGATGCGCATATTTTTCCTTAATTTCCAGCAAATCTTGAACAATTTTGTCTTTCAGTGCCGCCTCAGAGCCGAGAATTCTTTCGTACTCGGCTATCTGTGCACATAAATCGCTGTAATACGCTTTAAGCGACAGTATTTCAAGGTTCGTGAGTCTCTGCAAACGCAGATCGAGAATTGCCTGTGCCTGTTCCCTGCTGAATCCGAAGCGCGACATAAGGTTTTCCCTTGCATCTGACGGATTCTTTGAACCTCTTATCGTTGCAATTACCTCGTCAATTATACTGCACGCTTTTATCAAGCCCTCTTGAATGTGCTTATCCTGAAGCGCTTTATCAAGTTCAAACTTAGTTTTTCTCGTCAGAACATCCTTCTGGAACTCGATATAATAGTTTATGCAGTCTGCAAGCGAAAATCTGATAGGCTTTCCGTCTGCTACCGCAACCATATTCGCGTTGAAATTATATTGCAAATCGCTGTATTTATACAAGTATGCAAGAATTACATCCGGATCGACGTCTTTTTTGATCTCAATTACAGCTCGCGTTCCTGTTTTATCGGATTCATCGCGGATTGCAACCACATTCGACAGCACGCTCTTTTTATCCTCGCAAAGAGATGCTATCTTTTCGAGAGTCTTTGCCTTATTGAGCTGGAAAGGAAATTCGGTTATTATAATTGCATTCTTTGTTGACGAAATGCTCTCTACCTTTGTTTTGGCTCTTATTACGATTTTTCCTCTGCCGGTAGTATACACCTTTTCAAGCTCGCTGAGATCCTTAATTATATATCCGCCCGTCGGAAAATCCGGTGCAGGAATATATTTCATCAAATCTTTTACGGTAAAATCGGGATTTTTCAACGCATACACACAAGCGTCTATCGTCTCCCCCAAGTTGTGCGTCGGAATTTCCGTTGCAAATCCTACCGCAATTCCCGACGCTCCGTTCACAAGAAGATTCGGAAATCTGCACGGAAGTACCTCCGGCTCCTTTAACGTATCATCGAAATTATATCTGAACTGAACCGTGTCTTTATCAATATCCCTGAGCATTTCTGTTGCGATCGGGCTCATTCTTACCTCGGTATAACGCATAGCAGCCGCGGAGTCGCCGTCCGACGAACCGAAGTTTCCGTGACCGTCTACCAACGGCTCACCCATATTAAAATCCTGCGCCATACGCACCATTGCATCGTATACGGATGTGTCTCCATGCGGATGATATTTACCCAAAGTATCACCGACAACTCTCGCAGATTTACGGTGCGGCTTGTCCGGATCCATTTTAAGCTCCCACATTGTGTAAAGTATTCGTCTTTGCACGGGTTTCAATCCGTCCTCTATTCTCGGCAGCGCTCTCTCAAGAATTACGTACTCCGAATAAGGCATCATTGATGAGTGCATTACCTCGCCTATCGGCTGCTTTATAAGTGTACCTGACGCTTCAGGATCTATTACTTCAATTTTTTTGCTCTTTTTTGCCATTTTTATTACCCTATTATCCCTTTTTCATATCTTGACCGTGTCAGTTCATATCCTCATATGCGTCTCTCTTATTGAAATTCGCATATTTCGATATATAATCATGCCTTACCTCAGCCTTATCGCCCATAAGAATATCTATTTTGTTCTCTGCTTCCGCCGCGTCTCCGACTTGAACTCTTATCATTCGCCTCTTTGTCGGGTCAAGTGTCGTCTCCCACAGCTGTTCCGGATTCATCTCGCCGAGACCCTTATACCTTTGAATCGTATAATTTTTGCCGAATTCATCGGTTGCTTTCTTCAATTCCTCATCCGTATACGCATAATAAACCTTATCGCCCTTTGAAATCTTATAAAGTGGCGACAGACCAATATATATATGCCCGTCCTTTATAAGCTCCGGAAAATACCTATAAAAGAATGTAACTAAAATCGCTCTTATATGTGCACCGTCCTGATCGGCATCGGACAGAATGATTATTTTATCGTAATTCAGCTTGCTTATATCAAATTTATCGCCTATTCCCGTTCCGAGTGCGTAGAATATAGTCTTATATTCTTCATTTTTAATAACCTGTTCAAAATTTGTCTTTTCGACGTTGAGTGGTTTTCCTCTCAAAGGCAGAATTGCCTGGAAATTTCTGTCTCTGCCTAATTTTGCAGTACCGCCGGCAGAATTACCCTCAACAATGTACAATTCATTGATCGTATGGTCATTTCCCGAGCAGTTAGCCAATTTGCCGACTAAAACGGAGTTTTCCACGCCCTTCGTCTTTGCGGAATCCCTGAGCTTTGTCGCGGCAGTGCTTATTGCTTTCCTTATTTGTGCTGTTTTTATACATTTATCCGTGATTTTGCGCGCTGTATCATCATTTTGATGTGCTTCCATGAATTTGGTGAAGTTTTCTGTAATGACAGATTCCACAGCACTTCTTGCTTCCGAGTTATTCAGCTTTTCTTTTGTCTGTCCCTCGAACTGTATATCACGCATTTTTATCGAAATAACAGCAGTCAAGCCTTCCCTTACATCATTTCCCGTAAGAGAATCCTTTTTATCCTTGAGCATATTGAATCTGAACGCAAAATCATTTATCGTTTTCGTCAATCCGCTTCTGAAGCCCGTCTCATGGGTTCCACCCTCAGCCGTATTTATATTATTTGCATACGAATACACTATATCGCTGTTCGTATCGTTATATTGAAACGCCGCTTCAACCTTTATATTGTTTTTTTCACCCGAAATGTATATCGGTTCGCTGAAAAGCACGTTTTTATCCGTATTCAGATACTTAACATAGTCGCTGAGTCCGCCCTTAAAGCAAAAGTTTTCTTCCTTTATATTATCTTTTCTTTTGTCTTTTAAGTTTATCACAAGTCCGCTGTTAAGGTACGCAATATCACGCAATCTTTTTGAAATGAGCTCGTAATCGAAATTAATGTTTTCAAAAACTCTGTCATCAGGCAAAAAAGTAACCTTTGTGCCTTTTTTTCTTGACGGACCTACCTCTTCAACGCCCGTAACAGGCTTACCTGATACAATATTACCCTTTTTATCTGCAACACTCTCGTATCTTTGTCTGTATTCCTTGCCATCGCGGTATACCGTAACCTCAAGCCATCTTGACAAGGCATTAACAACCGACGCACCGACTCCGTGAAGTCCTCCCGAATAGCTGTAATTTGTATAATCAAACTTGCCTCCTGCATGAAGTACCGTAAAAATGACCTGAACAGCAGGTATTTTCAGCTTCGGATGTATATCAACGGGCATACCTCTTCCGTTATCGTAAACGCTGACGCTGTTGTCCTCATTGATCGTGACATCAATGGTATCTGCGAACCCGTTAATTGCCTCATCGACAGCATTATCTACAATTTCCGTGAGCAAATGATGCAATCCCTTTGACGAAGTAGAGCCTATATACATCGCGGGGCGTTTGCGCACCGCTTCAAGCCCTTCCAATACAACTATATTATCGGCTGTATAATTATTTGCCATGTATAATTCACCTTTCCAATGTTTCACGTGAAACATTATTTGTAGCTTTCATTATGTATGTAAATATAAAAATATCTAAGACTTACTTTTAATTATAACACAATCATATTAAAAAATCAATCCCTCCTCATTTGACGCAATATTGTGTGTCCGGAATTTTATATTATAATATATTTATTTATTTCTATATATTCAAAATATTATATTCATATAATTAAATATATTAGGTTTCATTGATTTTTACTGTCCATATCTGATATTTACATTTCCGCTTGATTGTTTTCTTTTCATATTTATATTTCCGAGTATGTTATCTTAAAAGAGAATCAAATTACATTCGGATATTCTTTCATTTCCGTAAAACATTCATGTTTGAATGTCTTTGAAAAGTCTTATTATAATATATTCAAATTTATGAATATATTATTATGAGTAAGCAGAACATAGAAAAAGAGCATAAATTTTGTCTTTTTTCATAAAATATCTTGAAAATTTATCGATTTAATGTTATTATATATAATGAATAGTTGTGAGTGTTACTATCACGCCGATATTATATTTCATATCGGCTTGTTTTGACTTATTCAAAAACATTGTTCATTTAAGAAAGGAAATTGCATTTTATGCAATAGTCGGGGTGTTTCACATGAGCGAGCCGCAAAAGAATCTATGGGAGTCAGCAAAAGCAATTCTTCAGGAGAACATATCGCCTGCGCTTTTTAAAACTTTTATTCAGGATACGGAAGGGGTAATCATTAAGGACAACATTCTTTACGTAAAGACGGGGAGCGAATATTCGCGCAATCTCTGCAACAACAGATATTCGCTTATATCCACAAATTCCGTTCGATCACTGAATAAATCCGTAGAAAACGTTGTGTTTGTCGTTCCGTCCGAAATTGACGCTCTCATGGAGGCTGAAAAGGAAGCCTCGGATTCAGACGCGCCTGCACCCAACCTTAAATCGTTTGAAACGTTTGTCGTAGGAAAGAACAACCAATTTGCCCATGCCGCTGCGTCATCCGTTGCGGAATCTCCGGCAAAATCATTCAATCCGCTTCTTATTTACGGCAAATCCGGCGTAGGAAAGACCCACCTCATGCAGGCAATTTCATTGAGGATTGCCAAGATACATCCCGAGCTTAAGGTTTTGTATGTAACCTCCGAAGAGTTCACGAGCGATTTTATTGAAGCCGTAAGATACAGCCGCGACAACAACTACCAGAAAAAAGAAAACTTCAAAAACAAATACAGACACGCGGACGTATTACTTATAGATGATATTCAATTTATCGCAGGGAAGAAGGAAACCCAGGAAGAATTCTTCAATACATTCAACACTCTCACAAATGCGAACAAACAGATTGTTCTTACGAGTGACCGACATCCTCACGACATAGAAACTCTCGAGCAGAGAATACTTTCGCGTTTTGACAGCGGCATGATAATAGACATTCAGCCGCCGGATTATGAGACAAGACTCGCAATTTTGCAGGAAAAAGCCGTAGAAATGCTTCTTGATATAGACAATGACTCGTTATCCTACATTGCCGAAGTATATACCTCCGGCGACGTAAGACAGCTTGAAGGCGTTCTCAAGAAAATATCCTTCACTGCACAGCTTTCCAACAGAAACATAGACCTCGCTTTCACTCAGCAGACCCTTGGCATAGAACATCCTGCTCCTGTGTCTTCAAATGTAACGATTGCAAAGATAAAACAGGTTGTATCGACATATTTCAATATAAGTATGCTTGACCTTGAATCTCAGCAAAGAAAGCACACTGTTGCTTTCCCGAGACACGTTGCAATATATCTTACAAAGAAGCTGCTCGGCTGGGAGCTTAAGAAAATAAGCGACGAATTCGGAGGAAGAAATCACTCTACAATAATCAATTCTTTGAGCGTTATCGAGAAGGCAATTGCTACCGATCCGCAGAAAAAAGACATAATCGATAAGGTAGAGGATATGATTGTCAACGGATGACCGACATTGTTTTCAACATGAATTTTACGGTGATTTTCAGTGAAATTTGTGTTTTCAACATTTAAACAAGCTTTAATTTGAACATTTCAACAAACATTGGCGAAAGGAGATAATCGATATGAAATTTTCATGCTTACAGCAGGACTTGACATCGGCAATTCACACCGTGCAAAAGGCAGCTTCAAAAAATCCTTCCGTTATTTCTCAATATGTATATATAGAAACTTATCAATGTAACGTCAGAATAATATCGGCAGGCTCTGAACATACGGTAATTGCTCAGATTCCTGCTGAGATATATAATGAAGGAAATGTACTTGCTCCCGCTTCGCTTATTTTCAGCATTGTATCAAAAATGCCGGATGTCACCATAAATATTGAAGTAAACGATAAGCTTTTGATGACTGTCAGCTATATGCAAATGAAATACAATATTCAGTGTATGCCTGCCGCATCGTTTTCTTTTATGGAAAATATATCCGAAGAACAGCATTTTTCCATGAAAACAGAGGACTTCAAAAAATGTATCCGTCAGACATATTTTACGGCGTCATTTCAGGACACTCGCCCCATACTTTCGGGCATCCTTATAAAATGCGAAAATTCAAAGGCTGATTTCGTATCTTCTGACGGCACAAGGGTTGCAATAAGGACCATAAATATTGATGAAAACATTCCATTTGAGATCATAATCCCCGCCAAGCTTGTTTATGATATAATAAATTCATCGGATAAATACGATAATTCCGATTCTATTATATCGTTCAACCAAAAATATATAAAAATCAATACGGGGAACATAACACTTGTAACGGGCCTTATAAGCGGCAAATTCGTGAATTACAAAAATCTGATTCCGAAGGAAGCTTCAACCGTCATGACAACCGACAGAACTGCTTTTCTTTCGATTCTCGAGAGAGCCTTTCTTTTGTCCGACGAATCGCTTTATACGGTAAAATTCGATATAAATTACAGCAAGCTGCTTGTTTCATCCGCAAGCGCGGCAGGGAATGCCTTTGAGGAAATTCCAATACAAATGACGGGAAATCCGCTTTCAATAGGCTTCAACTCCAAAAAGTTTATTGAAATTTTGCGTAACACGGAGTACGAACTGCTTACGTTTGAGTTTACCACAGGCACGAGAATATGTAAGATCACGCCTGTTGATTGCAACGAGCTTATATACCTTATATCGCCCATAAGGATTTAAATTTGAAAACTGACACGTTAAAATAAGGTTTAAACATCGTTTTCGACATGATTTTTTATGTACTTTTGCATAAAAAAACGACTTTTAAACATTTAAACGTCGTCTATTACTACAAACACTTTTAAAAGAAAGAGGATATTACTACTATGAAATTTTCATGCTTACAACAGGATATGGTTTTGTCTATCCAAACAGTACAAAAAGCCGCTGCTGCAAAAGGCACTTCGCCTATTTATCAGTACCTATATATAGAAACACTCGAGGATTCAATTCGCGTTGTCGCAACAAATCAATCGCAAACCATTGCAACCGTAATTCCGGCTCATATTGAAGAGGAGGGGAAAATACTTCTCCCGATATCGCTCTTCAGAGATATTATAGCTAAAATGCCGTCGGTTCTCATTGAAATGAAGTCAAACGACAGAAATCTCATGACTGTAAGCTACGTTAACATGAAGTATTCCATACAGGGAATGCCTGTCGGTGAATATTCTTTCATGGACGATATTGCAGGTGACGTTAAATTTGATATTGAAACGGAAACATTCAAGAAATGTATAAAGCAAACTTACTTTACGGCATCGACAGAGGAGTCAAAGCCTACTCTCAACGGCGTTCTCCTTAAGTGCCGTAACGGAAATCTCGATGTTGTAACATCGGATAGTTACAGACTCTCTCTCGTAAAAGGTAAGATAAATGAGGATCTGACTTTTGATATTATTGTCCCGGCAAAAATTTTGTATGAAATATTGAGCTCGGCTGATGATGACGAGAAAATCACAAACGTTGTGTTTAACTCCAAATATATTAAGATACAGACCGGAAAAACAACTCTCATTACCGGACTTATAAGCGGTAATTTCATTAATTACGAAAATATAATTCCAAAAGAATATAAAACGAAAATGATCTGCGACAGACAGGTCCTCCTTTCAATCCTCGAAAGAGCATTCGTTCTTTCCGATAAAACGACTCTCTATCCCGTTAAGTTTGAAATAGGGTATAGTAAGCTCTTCGTTTCCTCAAATAGTGAGGCGGGCGAGGCTTATGAGGAAATTCAGGTTCAGACTGACGGCGATGGTCTTACAATCGCGTTTAATTCTAAATATTTCATTGAGATATTGAGAAATACCGATTATGAAAACCTCAGCTTTGAATTCACTTCAAGTACCAGAACTTGCGTTATCCGCCCAACCGATAATAATGACGTAACCTACCTCATCCTTCCTATAAGAATGTAGTATTTCCGGGGACTTTTGAAAAAGTCCCCGGGCCCGAAAACTTTAAAACGCTTTGCGGTTGCTCATCTTCCCGCCGAGAGTATGGCGGCAAGATGAGCATTTACTTTTGCGACTTTATTTAATTATTTTTACGGAAATATACCGATATACGGCACGCCGCCCTCCGGGAAGGGCATTCAAATGATCATTATATACAAATAAAAACAAATTTTCAGCAAATCAATCATTGTAAATATGTAATAATTATGTATATCTCCCTTAAAGAGAAAAGGAAAGTAAATGGCAATCTGACTCGACGACCACCGGAGAGGCCGATTGCCTGACATTTTGATTCGACTCAGAGCCGCCCTCCGAGAGGGAGGGGGATAAGCGTTAGCGGTGGAAGGAGATTCACGTTATTGTAAACTAAGACTGACGTTATTGTGAAGCACTCTCCTTCAGTCGTCTACGACGACAGGGCAAATTGTCAAGCAAGTGCAACA
>CAMEIT010000071.1 GCA_945918795.1 uncultured Clostridia bacterium
CAGCTACAAAGTATTTTAAAGTTTCTCATCAAGCCTTTTCAAAGGCTTGTAGGGTGTGGGGCAACGCCCCACGGGAAAAGGCTTGGCAGGGTGCGGGGCGGCAGCCCCGAGACGAAAAAAATCAGTTATCCGAAACTCTTTTCAATTCAGATTCCTTATGCAAATACGCGATCATTTCACCGAAGCCGACCATTGAATTATGAAAAGAGAATTTTTTATTTATGCCATAGTTAACATCGGCGTGTATTCCACCCCTGCGTGTTTTTTTCAATTCAACGTTTGAAATATCGGTTACGTTCAGTTGTTTTTTAGTGAAAATACCGCAAACATTTATAATATTCCCGTCAACTTGGATTTTTGTTCTGCAAAAGAAGAGGAGCAACAGCAAAGACATCAGAACAAAAGGAGAAGTAATTACGAGCATATGCAAAGGGCTGATTTCATTATTCCCTTTATACGAATCTATTATCGCCGCGCACGGAGGATAAAAGGGCAAAAGAGCCGCAATAAGACTCCAGCGTGAATAGCGTACGGTAAAGTGTTTAATCATATTCACCTCTCAAGTATTCTCTTCGATGAGTGTGCGCACCTGTGCGGAAATCTGTGCCATATTATGCTGTTCCGCGGCAAGCTTTTTAGCCTTGATTTGAAAATCAGAGCGCATTTTTGCATCCGAAACAAGCTTTTCAAGCGTATCCTTCAGAAGAGCCATATCGTTAACAACGCAAGCGGCGTCCTTTATATGGTCAATAGATGCAAGCTCCGACGAGCCTATTGCGAGTATACATTTTCCCGCGCCGAGATAATCCGCAATTTTAGTTGACACCGATACCCATGTTCTTCTTATCATGCTCGCCTCGAACGACTCAACATGAATCGCAATATCAGTGTCCTGAAGCAATTTAAGGTATTCATCTCCGTAAACCCAGCCCTTGTACTCGCAGGCATTCTCAATGTTGAGCTGTCCTATTATCTCGGGATCGGTTACGGAAGAATAAATTTCCAGCAGAGCGCGTTTTTTGTCGGCATTTATCGTGCTTATTGTTTGACCGAGCAATTTGAGCATTTCCCAGCGTCCCAAGCCGAGATTGCCGAAATAGCGAATCTTTACGATGCCACCGTCATTCTGCTCTTTATAAGGCATAGCAAGATAAGTCTCAGCAGACGGAGTATATATTGTTTGTCCCGACTTAATGTTAAGCTCCGACATAAAATATTCGGTCGCCTTTTCGGAACAGCCTACAAGCGATACAACATTTTCAGCCAATTTCTTATTAAGGCGCTGTCTTTTGCGGTAATATATCTTGCGTAATAAATTTTTGCTTTTCTCCTGATCGTTATAATAATCATCCGTCACGAAAAGCACGACAGGCGCACCCGTAAAGTCGGATATCCACTTTACCGCCTTTGCCGCGCTGTTTGTATCGTGCAGAATCGTAAAAATCACATCCGGCTTAACTTTTTCAAGCCAATTTTTCAGATTCTTGTTTTTCCATGCAGAAAGGCTCCATACGACTTCACGCGAAAGCTTCATCAGAATATTTCCGCGGTGGCGCGTCAGAAGCAGAGCATTTTTTTCAGGCTTTACGGCATTTTCACCCTCGCATACAGGCGAAACCTCTTCTCCGCAGCCTTTTCTCAGCCCGAACAGGCTCTTTATCATCTGCTTTTCGCACAGTCTGTAATAATCATTGCACATATTTGTATTCGGAGATTGAGGGCTGAAGTAAATCTGAGCAAGCTCGTCACTGCCGAAATCGGCAAATAAAGTCTGCAAAGTCTTGCCTGTATTAGTATCCGTTCTGACAGGTATTCCCGTAATCAATAATACCTTTTTACCGCTCATATAATTTTGTTCCTTCCAATTTGCATCGCTTAAAAGTGCATTTACCGGCTCATCTGTCTATTCCGACAAATAATTTTATGCAGGCAACAGGTGCTTTTATAAAAGACAATATCGAATTTTTAATAAAGCTTCCGTATTTTTTTCTTCTCAATTCGGCAAATGCGAGCACAGCATAATGCCGCATTTGGATGTATCTTCTGCTTTTTGAATCAATCTCGTCAAAAAACTTCTTTTTATATTCATACAGCTCATTTTCCCCGTCTATCTTGCTTTGACCGCTCGACAATCCGTCGCTCGTTGTGTGCACATAGGCTTTAATATAACAGCCGGGTATATAAGAAAACTTTCCGCCGCCTCTTATTGCTCTTTCCATAAGATAAAATTCGTCGCCTACGTTTATAGGAGCAAATCCGCCTATTTTCAATAAATAATCTCTCTTGAACATCATTGTGTCTGTTCCCGTAATATGGTGCATCAGATGATATTTCAAAAGACCGTCGCTATCTGTATTCTGAATATAACTTCTTATTCTTTTGTCTATGAGCTTGTCCTGCTCGTTGTACAAGAATAAATCCGTAACGCTGAAATCCGCGTTCTCGCTGACTGTTTTTGTCAGCTGATGATCGATTTTTTCCGGTAAATACAAATCGTCATCATCAAGGAAAGTGATATAGTCACCGCTTGCCGCAGCAATACCGATGTTCCTCGTCTCGGCAGAGCCTTTATTCATTTCGTTTTTAATATACCGTATACCGTCAAATTCCGCAATAATGCCTGCAACCTTTTCATTCCATGTTTTGTCGGCATTATCGTCTACGACAATTATCTCGGTATCCTTATATGTCTGATTTTTAAGAGATTCTATTGCTTTTTTAAGCGAATCATCGCGTCTGTACGTTGCAATTATAACACTGACTTTCATTTTTCCACCATCTCATCATCATTATATTTATTGACGTGTCCATTGTCTGCATCAGATTCTTCATTTTCGGCTTTATTGATCTCGCCCGTTCCGCCCTCAACGACTCCGTCATGCTTCAATACGGATTTTATCGTTCCGAAAAAGCACTTGCAGTCAAATTTGAAGCTGATGTTTTGTGCATATTCGCCGTCAAGCTTTGCCTTGACGGGAATTTCAAGCTCATCCCTGCCGTTTATCTGTGCCCAACCCGTAAGACCGGGTTTAACATCATTCGCGCCGTATTTATCGCGTTCTTCAATAAGGTCGTACTGATTCCACAGCGCCGGGCGCGGACCGATTATGCTCATAGTGCCTATCAGTATGCAGAACAACTGCGGCAGTTCATCAAGCGAAAGCTTTCTTAACGTCAACTGAAATTTGCTCAGTGAATTTTTTGCGTCAAACTGATGCGTAGGCGTATCATGCGGCACAGTGACAGGCATACTCCTGAATTTCAGGATGGTAAACGTGCCCTTATGGATCGCTATTCTTTTCTGCTTAAAAAAAACAGGTCCCGGTGAATCTATCTTTATTGCTATTGCGATAACAATCATCGGCAAAGCAAGAATAACTATCCCGAGAAAAGAAAGAACTATATCTAAAAATCTTTTGAAAAAATGCCTGTACATTACTGAAAACCTCGCTCAAAAACGCTTGAATAATGATACGGTGCATTCCGTATGAAGCAATTTTTGCCCCGATACCTCGCACCTATATCCCGTATGCGGCACAAACGCATAGCCGTCAAATCATAAATAATTCCGCCCGCAAGTGCCTTCATACTGTTTGAAGTATACCATAAAGCGCAGTATTTGTCAACGCCATATTAATAAGCTCAGATTATATTCCGAAATCAAAAAATATACCGAATCTTATCACACGGCAGAACATATGTATTCAAGCACTATCCCCGTTATTTTCTATTATTCCGCAAAAACATTATTTAATACCGTCGGATTAATCCGATTATTTCAAAGCTCATCATAAAAAAAGAACAGCATGACTTTTTTCGTGCGTCATACTGTTCATATTGATTTTTACAGTCTGTTTATGGGCAATGCTCTGCTTTTTTCTTAAGCAAACGCATTATCTGAACTGAATGTTTGTTGAACCGCCGTTTTGCTCTATTACAATTTTTCCGACGGCATTAACGTTTTGAGTTGTCTTTATATTGCTTGATTCAGTATTGTTCGTCTCAATATTATAATATGAGATTCCACGTGATACGGAGCCTTCAATATTCGTATTGTATACGGTAATCTTGAGGTTTGTGCAATCAACGCCGCTGAAAGTACACTTTGCGGTTACGGCAAGCACTGTCGGTGTTTTTGTAGGTGCGGGAGTTCTTGTCGGTGTCGGTGTTTCAGTCGGCAAAGGTGTTTCCTCCGGCTCCGGCGAAGCATCCGGGTCGCCTGGCTCTTCGGAAGCATCGGGGTCAGCAGGTTCTTCCGTAGCATCCGGGTCCTCATCATCCGCAGGCACCTCAGGTGTTTCTTCCGGCTCAGGTGTTGCATCAAGCTCAGGTTCGTCAGACGGTGTTGCCTCAGGTGCAGGAGATGCGCCTTCTACCTTATCTATCGGAACATATTCTGCCTGATTTGCAAGCGTAACATCAAGGTTCTCGTATATACCGCCCCATACATCAAGCTCACCGGATTTCAGCGAAATAATTGCATTTGTGCAGTTGACTGATTTTAAGAAAACATCTCCGTCGTCAAGCGTTATATTCAACGTCTCGAGACTGCTTATTCCGTCAACCTCAACATCTGCTTTAGATGATTTTATGTTTATTGTGCCGCTGAAATTTCTCGGAATAGTCAGCGTTATTTTTCTGTCAGTGTCGTTTTTCTTATCAAACAGCATACAGAATTTTCTGAAAAGCATATTCTTGTAATATGTATTCGTAAACGACAGCGTATTCTTGCCTTCTTCTGCTTTGAATAAATCATATTCGTTTTCGTAATAATCAATCGTCACGCTGTCGGCAAGATATGACTGCTTTACAAGTATGCTGTGGCGATCCACGTCTAACTCTATCGTTTCAATATCTGCCGATGAGAGCGTATATGTTTGCGCCTTATATGCCGTATCAATATCAAGCTTGCTGAGATCCATACCGCCTATTATGTATGCCACACCGCACATTACACAACCTATGAACAACAGCGACATACCCAATGTCAATAATATTTTAGTTAATGGCTTCAATGTTAAAAGCCTCCTTCATCAATTTAGTGGACTGCATAACATATACAGCGTCTTTAATTGAATTGATTATATAAACTACGATTCTTACAACCAGCTCAATCGCCTTTTTAACTATCATAAGGAATATTACCAGAATACTACCCATAATAAGGCAAGCACCTATCTTGAACAGAGCGGCCGCAAAGCTTGCCGAAATGAGATATGCCGAAGGAATAAAATGATTGATAGTCATAACGGTAATAGAGTATCCGACTGTAATAACCGCACCGGCAATGCACACAAGAGCGCATATGCACGCTATCAACGCTATCATTTTAATACAAACCCCGATATCCTTGAATATGGTAAGCATTACGGGAACAATAGTCGTTTTCTTTTCTTTTTTGAGTATCAGCCTGCACAAGCAGTTAATATCTCCGAACGAATCTATTGATGATTCTTCCGTATTCCCGTTAGCAATGCTCTGATCTATAAGAGATCTGTAATGATTGAGTATTTCGTTTCTACGTTTGCTTTCAATAGAAACAAGACGTGTGTTCATTTTTAACAAGAACCGTTTTTTCGTCATACCTGCACCTCTCTTTGCAATATTTTCGCGGCAAAATCACCGCCTATTGCATAAAGCCTTCCTTTCTCCGGAATTGCAAATCTTCTTTCATGCCAAAAGCGTAAATCAAAATAAAAATCGCGGCATACAAGAACAGCCGAAATATGATCGTACATTGCAAACATAGCATTCGTTTCGGCATCAGACTGCTGAATATAATTATATATGCTTATTTTACAATATATACACACTTTTGTCAATTGATTTTATTTATTTTTTTATACATTTATCTGATTTTTTTATTCCAATTAATTACAAACGCCTCAAACACCACACATATACCCATATTTTTACACTTACATCATAAAGCATTTCACAAAAAGCAAAAGCTCCTACGTAATGGCTCGAAAACTCAAAAGCTCGCTTTAAAACACATTTTATATATTATTTGAGCTTATCGGCTCATAAAACATAAAAATATATCGTATGACGCTTGAACAAAAATAAAATTTATAGTATAATAAAAATAATAAGACATAATATCCGTTGAGTGCCGGCTTATACACATCATTGTTATGCACACGTAAACCGGTTTATGTTGAGAACGCATTATCTTACAATTTATTATATTATTTTATATGGAGGAATTTTATATGAACCTTATACTGCTCGGAGCACCGGGTGCCGGAAAAGGCACTCAAGGCAATTTTCTCGTCCGCGATTTCGGACTGAAAAAAATATCCACGGGAGATATTTTCAGAGAAATACTGAAGGATGAATCACATCCGTTATATAATGACGTAAAGGTCATAAAGGAAGGCAAGCTTGTTACGGATGAAACGGTCAATTCAGTCGTACGCTATGCTGTCGAAACAAGCGAGAATAAGAATTTTATTTTCGACGGTTATCCGAGAACATTGGCTCAGGCAGATGCGCTCGACAAAATAATGTCCGACAACGGCATGAAGATCGATTATGTTGTGGAATTGAGCGTTACCAAGGAAGTGCTTATGTACAGACTTCTCGGCAGACGCACCTGCAGAAGCTGCAAAAGTATTTTCCACGTTTCAAACGGCCACGAAACCTGCCCGGAATGCGGCGGAGAGCTTTATACGCGCGACGATGATAACGAAGAAACAGTTCAGGCGCGCTTTGAAGAGTACAACACAAAGACGTTGCCGCTTATCGAGCATTACAAAAACAAAGATGTAAAATATATTAAGTACGTTGTTGACAACAAGGATCTCCAGCCGGCCGAAATACATCAAAAGCTCATAGTTGAATTGAAGTAAGCGCTTCATATGAGAATTTATGCGATTTCCGATTTGCACTTGCCCGGAGGTAACATTAAACCAATGGATATATTCGGCAGCCATTGGAAAGACCATTATGAAAACATAAAGGAATTCTGGAAAGCAAATATAAATGAGGAAGATTATGTTCTGCACTGCGGAGATTTCTGTTGGGCACTTAAATTCAGCGACGCAATCGATGAGCTCAATAATTTCGCAAAGTTGCCCGGACATAAGGTCCTTATTAAAGGGAATCATGATTTGTGGTGGACGTCGGTAACAAAAATGACGTCGGTTATAGACAAAAGTATCACTTTCATACAAAACAGCAGTATCGTTATCAACGATGATATAAACAGCACGTCAATAATCATATGCGGAACAAGAGGCTGGGCTGTTCCGGGTAGCGCCGATTACGGCGAACATGACGAGAAAATATACAGACGTGAAATACTCAGACTCAGACTTTCTCTTGAAAGCGCAAATAAAGCCGCTGAAAACTGCAAGTATGAAAAAAGAGAGCTTATCGCCATGCTGCACTATCCTCCCCTGCCAATGTACGGTCAGGCGGCGGAAAATGATACCGAAATGAATAACGTTCTTGCGGAATACGGCGTAAATAAGGTTGTGTTCGGACATATCCACAGACCCCAGCAGGTAAAAAACATTAAGTTCGAACGTGACTCGATTGCGTATTATCTCACCTCGTGCGATATGATAAATAACGTGCCCGTAACTATATATTGACTGTTTATTCCTTTTTGGACGCTTTTGCAAGAAGCCAGTAATAATCTCTTCGAGATTATTACGCGAACCCGAAAACCTTAAAACGCTTTGCAGTTCCTCATATCCTCGCCAAAAGTACGGCTTCGGAGATGAGGATTTAATTTACGTTTCTCTTTTGGGTTTTGTACGGAAAAATTCAAACATACGGCACATTTCATTTAAAGAAAAACGAAAATTTAATGGCAATCTGACTCGACGACCACCGGCGAGGCTGATTGCCTTATACAAAGTGTTTAAAGTTTAGATCAAGCCTTTTCAAAGGCTTGGCGGGGTTCGGGGCGGCAGCCCCGAGAATGGGCTTGGCAGGGTTCGGGGCGGCAGCCCCGAGAGAAAAAAACCTTGGCCAGTTGGCAGGCAATAAAATCATATATCAACGAGAATATGCTTTTACAATGCCGCAAAACATATAGTCAGCCATTTTGAGAGCTTCGGTTTCGATTTTATCAAACACATTAATATCCGCCGTGTAATTTCCTTGTAGGCGCAATGTTGCTTCATTTTCCGTCATTTCCAGATGACTGTACAGCATATCTTGCCATTGCGCTTTGCACCAATATCTGTTAATAGAGGACAAAAATGCAGCAATTTCATCCGCATTTTTATACCAGCGCACTCTTGCATCATTCGCCTTGTCGGTTTCTCCGTTTTTTGCCGCATTAACCAGCTCAGCCGCAATCAACAAATGCTCAGTGAAGAGTTCTTCGAACATGGTTGCCGCTTTCGTACCGTAAAACGGTGCCAATAACGCGGCAAAGTCCTTCGGATTCCTGAGCAGTCTTTGTGTAACAGGCTCCGGATCGTCCAGGTCTGCCGCTGTACTGATGATAAAAAAGCGCGTTAATATACGTGCTGTTCCCATAATAGTTGTATCCGATTCATCAAGCAAATTTGTTGAGTGGTATATTGATTGTACATATTTTTCCGCACTCTCCTCTCGACTCTTTTAATATTGCTATATGCCGGAGGAGGAATTTCGGTTCATTTTTTGCATCGGATAATTCGTATCATAAAACGGTTCCCGAATTTTTCAAGTTCAATGTCGGAAGCGGGCAACAGAATAAACAGAGAAAATAAAAAAAGCCGCTGATGCGACTTTTCTTTTGGTGCAGTCGACGGGACTTGAACCCGTACCCTCTCGGACACGCCCCTCAAACGTGCGCGTATGCCAGTTCCGCCACGACTGCTCAATATGGCTTGATGAGTACCTCATCAAATTACTTGTATATTATACATGGTTTTTCGATTTTTGTCAATACCTTTTTTCATATTTTTATATTTAAATCTCTTCATCATCACTTGATACTAACCGATTTGCGAACACAGCAAAGCTCGCTTTGGCAATAAAAAATTATATTGAAAAAAGCAAGCGTTAATAGTATAATATTATCAGATAAGTATGTCAAGGGGTATTATATGAAATTGCATCACAAGAAAATGATTGCGCCGATTTTCATAACCGTAGTAGTGATTTTATATTACGGTTTCTATTTCGGCATTTTGATTAGGCTGTTCGACGGATTTTGTAAATATCTGTTAGGCATTGTACCGATCGTACTCGCTGTCGTTATGATAGCTGTATGTATAGAAAGAATAAGGGAAATAAGGAGCGGAGAAGAAGATGATCTTAGTAAATACTGATTACATTACAGGTAAAAAGTTTGAAATGCTTGGTTTGGTACGCGGAAGCACAATTCAAAGCAAAAATATCGGCAGAGATATTACTCAAAGCTTTAAAACGCTTGTCGGCGGTGAATTGAAGGCATACACTCAAATGATGAATGAGGCACGTGCTTTGGCAACCAAGCGTATGGTAGATGAAGCAGAGCAGCTGGGTGCTGATGCTGTGGTAAATATTCGTTACGCTTCAGCCGCAGTTATGCAGGGCGCAGCCGAAGTCATTGCATACGGTACAGCCGTTAAGTTCGTAAATGAGTAAAAGCATTAAGTAAGTCATAAAAAGCAACTGAGGATATTGCCATGTGTGCGCAAGACAGTATCTCGCCAGGATTGACGAAGCATAACGAACCCGCACGGAACTGATCGTGTCGGAGTCGGCGAAAAGAAACGGCGTGACCGAGCAACAGAAAGCCGAAACCAAATGGAATGGGTACGGCAGATGAACGCTTGCAAGGCAAAAGCAGAAGCGATTGTGAATTTTGAGATGATCTATGATTGATTGCGAGACCGTCCGGATAAAAAATGTTCGGGCGGTTCTTGTGTAGGCAGTAAAATTTTTCACATTTTTCCGATATACTTTATTCAAAAAAAAAGCAAGAAATAAATTTGATTTTAACGAGGTGCTCGATGTGGAAATAAATAATTTATCTAAAACATTTCATGTACGTAAATTAGATAAAGACGATGTTGAACTGATATATGATTTGAGCTGTAAAAATCATATTTTTTACCGGTATCATCCTCCTTTTGTAACAAGAGAAAGTATATTGGAAGATATGGAGGCATTACCACCCGGAAAAAGCTATGATGATAAATTTTATGTCGGTTTTTTCGAAAATGAGTCTTTAGTTGCAATAATGGATTTAATTCTTGATTATCCTATAAAAAAAATTGCCTTTATAGGATTGTTTATGACAAATATACAGTATCAGCACAAAGGCATCAGTTCAAAAATTATAAGTGAAATTACAATGTATCTTAAATCATCTGGTTACAAAAAAATACGTATTGGAGTTGATAAAGGCAATCCTCAAAGTTATTCTTTTTGGTATAAGAATAACTTTAATGCTATAAGTGAGGATAAGTATATTCTTATGGAGCTGGAGATATAGATCACAATCTATTGAACTGTTGAAAGCCCTTCCTCAATTAACCGTTACCTCTCTATTGCCATAATAATGCTGTTTTGTATTTATCACAATTAAAGAAAGCCTGTTGCCGATTATTTTTTACAGATAAACCATGCAAGTAAATCGGAATATCGCAAATTTTGCTATTGACAAAATAAGAAAAATAACGTATAATTATATACGTGCTTAGGGGAGTAGCTCAACTGGCAGAGTGGTGGTCTCCAAAACCATAGGTTGCGTGTTCGATTCGCGTCTCCCCTGCCAAACAGTATATACCATGTACGGTATATACTGTTTTTTTTATTACCCGATAATATCAAATGAAGCGGCGTAAGTAATATTAAGAATTTTCCGTCGCATTTCGCGGCGCCGATACGCATTTTTGAGCTTCCTTAGCGCATAATTGCAGTATATTTTTGCCGAAATTGCAAATCGGACGCATTTGTTTAAATTCAGTACATAATATTCTGTTATACTATATCAGTATAATAAAATTCCAAAAGGAGCAATATAAAATATGTCAAACGAAAAAGTACTCGCTTCCGTAATGGGCAAGGTAATCACTCAGGCAGATGTTGAAGAATTCATTGATAACCTCGGACAGCGCGGCGAAAATTACAGAAATCCGCAGGGATATGCGATCATTCTCGATGAACTCATAAATCAGAAGCTTCTCCTTCTCGATGCGTCAAGAAATTTCTATGAAGCAGACCCCGTTTTTAAGGCTGAGCTTAATAAAGCAAAGGAAAGCCTCCTCGTAAGCTTCGCTATCCAAAAAGCGGTTGAAAAAGTAACCGTAACCGATGCGGAAGCAAAAACCTACTATGATTCAAATAAAGATCAGTTCGTAACAGGCGTTACCGTAAACGCAAGCCATATACTCGTTGATAACGAAGACAGCGCAAAAGATATATTGGCAAAATTGCAGAACAATGAGATCAGCTTCGAGGACGCCGCTAAACAGTTCAGTAAATGCCCCTCCGCAGAAAGAGGCGGTAACCTCGGAGATTTCGGTAAGGGACAAATGGTTCCCGAATTCGATGAGGCTTGCTTCTCAATGGAAGTTGGCGAGCTTAAGGGCCCTGTTAAAACCGATTTCGGCTACCATGTTATTAAACTTAACTCTAAAAATGAATCTAAAACAATCGCGTTCGAGGAAATTAAACAGCAAATTAAAGAACGCCTCCTCGCCGAAAAACAACAGGCCGCTTATAAAAGTAAAATTAATCAGCTTAAAATCCTTTATCAGGTCGATAAATTCTGATTTTTTTGTAATTTTTCTCGGGACGTCGCCACGAACCCCACAAGCCTTTGAAAAGGCTTGACCGAAACTTTAAAATACTTTGTAGCTGTCCTCAA
>CAMEIT010000072.1 GCA_945918795.1 uncultured Clostridia bacterium
GCGCATTCTTCCATTTGCCTCACGGCGTTGCGAATGCTCTCATGATTGACGAGGTGCTCCGTTTCAATGCAACTCAAATTCCCGTTAAAATGGGTACATTCCCGCAGTATTCGTATCCGCACACGCTGGCAAGATATGCCGAGATTGCCGATTACCTCGGAATAAAGGGCAAAACTGACAGCGACAAGCTTGAAAATCTCATAAAAGCCATAGATGAACTTAAGGAAAAGGTCGGAATAAAGAAAACAATTAAGGATTACGGCGTTGACGAAAAGGAATTTCTTGCACGCATTGACGAGATGACGGAGCAGGCGTTTGACGATCAGTGTACAGGCGCAAATCCGCGTTATCCGCTCATGAGCGAGATAAAGAAGATGTACCTCAACGCTTATTACGGAACGCATGAGAAAGTATAATTGAGAGGTGAGGCATTATGAATCTTGAAAAAGTAATAGCAGTCAGAACAAACAAAATGGTATACCGCGACGGCGATAAAGCAATAAAGATATTCGACGATAACTTTTCAAAGTCGGATGTTCTCAATGAGGCGCTGAATCAGGCGAGAGTTGAGGAGACGGGGCTTAATATACCTAAAATTTCAGAGGTTACGAAGATTGACGGCAAATGGGCTATCGTATCGGAATTTATTCCGGGCAAAACGCTCGATAGAATCATGAAGGAAAATCCCGACAAGGCAGATGAATATCTTGACCTCTTTGTAAATCTCCAAATAGAGGTGCAGTCAAAGAAGTCTCCCATGCTTAGCCGTTGGCAGGATAAAATGTGGGGCAAGATAATGAAGGCGGATATTGACGCCACAACACGCTATGACCTCCACACAAGACTTGAGTCGATGCCTAAGCATGACAAGCTGTGCCACGGCGACTTCAACCCGTCAAATGTAATAATCAAAGACGACGGCACACCGTATATTCTCGACTGGTCTCATGCAACTCAGGGTAATGCTTCCGCAGACGCGGCAAGAACATATCTGTGCTTCTGGCTCGCGGGTGAAAAGGATACTGCCGAAAAATATATGGACCTGTTCTGCAAAAAGAGCGGTACGGATAAAAAATACGTTCAGAAATGGCTCCCGATAGTTGCGGCATCGCAGTCTGTAAAAGGCAACGCAAAGGAGAGAGAATTCCTGCTTTCGTGGGTTTCGGTTGTTGATTACGAATAGAAAAATATACTGAAGAATCCACGCTTCAAGGCGGGGATTCTTCGGTAAATGTCCTGCACGTAAAGTAAGATTTCAAGTATTGCAAGGCGGGGCAAACGAAAAATTTATGAAGGGATTATCCTTGAAAAAGTCAAGGGTATACAAAAAATATGAAGATTACGATTTGTATAGGAAGTTCATGTCATCTTAAAGGCTCAAGACAGGTTGTGGAAACATTAAGAAGCCTTATTGAGCAGAACGACCTTAAGGATAAGATTGAGCTTGGAGGCGTGTTCTGCATGGGAAAATGCCAGCAGGGAGTGTGCGTCACTGTTGACGGCGAGTTTTTCTCCGTAACGCCCGATACCGTAAAAACCTTTTTCAGGGATAATGTGCAGGCAAAACTGTAACGGCTTTGTTTTTGTCATACATAAATTGATTTATTCGGCTCAACAAAATGAGCTTTTGATTACAAAATGTTAATATTTTTATCGGCGCTGTGTGAATATATATATCGTAAGCTTTGATATGTATTTTGCGGCGCGGATTTGTGATGTAAAGGAAATATTGTTTTATGGCTGAGTTTCTTAAACTAAAAAAGTCCAACTGCAAGAACTGTTACAAGTGTATACGCAACTGTCCCGTAAAATCAATTCGTTTTTCGGCAGGGCAGGCAAATATTATAGGAGATGAATGTATTCTGTGCGGTCAGTGCTTTGTTGTGTGTCCGCAGAATGCTAAGGAGATCGTAAGCGGAGTCGAAACGGCAAAGGTGCTTCTTATGAGCGGCGCGCCTGTTATTGCGAGCGTTGCTCCGTCGTTTGTGGCAAATTATGACGGCGCCGGAATAGAAGAGCTTGAAGAGGCTCTCAAAAAGCTCGGCTTTACGGCGGCAGAGGAGACTGCGCGCGGTGCTGAAACGGTAAAAAATGAATACGACAGGATGATAGAGCAGACGAACAGAGATATAATTATTTCCTCATGCTGTCACTCGATAAATCTTCTCATACAAAAGTATTTCCCGGAGGTGCTTCCATACCTTGCAGATGTTGTTTCGCCTATGCAGGCGCACTGCAAGGATATAAAGAGACGTTTTCCGGGCGCAAAAACGGTATTTATAGGACCGTGCGTTGCAAAAAAGGACGAGGCGGCAATGTATCCGGGGATAGTGGATGATGTTCTTACGTTTGAGGAGCTTGCGGATTGGATGAACGAGGAGGGCGTTACGGTCGAAAAGCGCCGTGATACGACAAAACCGGAAAAGGGTGTTTCAAGACTCTTCCCGACAACGGGCGGAATACTTAAATCAATGAAATGCGATTCTCCGAAATATACATATATGGCGGTAGACGGAGTTCAAAACTGTATAGCCGCAATAAACGATATTAAAAACGGAGATATACATAATTGCTTTATAGAAATGTCGGCGTGCGTGGGCAGCTGCATAGGCGGCCCCGTAATGGAGAAGTATCACCGTTCGCCTGTGCGTGATTACACGAGAGTAAACGCATATGCGGGCAAGGACGACTTCGGCGTTGATGCTATGCCGAGAGCGGATATTGAAAAAACGATGCCTGCAATAACAATAGAAGCAAAAGAGCCTACCGAGGCAGATATACGCGCTATACTTGCTCAAATGGGCAAGACAAAGCCCGAGGATGAATTGAACTGCGGCACGTGCGGATACAATTCGTGCAGAGAAAAGGCGGCGGCGGTTTTCAAGGGAAGAGCGGAGATTTCAATGTGTCTCCCGTTCATAAAGGACAAAGCGGAAAGCTTCTCGGGCAACATTATAAACAATACACCTAACGGAATAATCATTCTCAACGAGGCGCTTGAGGTTCAGCAGATAAACCGTCCTGCAATGAGAATAATGAACATACGCCGCGAGTCGGACGTAATGGGCGAGCCGCTCATAAGAATAATGGATACGGCTGATTTTGCAAGAGTTATGGAGAGCGGCAGAGGAATATACAATAAGAGAATATACCTCACCGAATACGATAAGTATATAGAAGAGACCATAATTCATGATTCCGAATACAGAGTGGTAATGTGCCTTATGAGAGACGTTACGGCAGAGGAAACAGAGAAAGCCAAAAAAGAAGAGATAAGCAGACAGACTGTTGAGACGGCAGACAAGGTCGTTGAAAAACAGATGAGGATAGTGCAGGAAATAGCATCTCTGCTCGGCGAGACTGCGGCAGAAACAAAAATAGCGCTTACAAAGCTTAAGGAGTCGATAAGCGATGAATAATCTGTGTGCTGATATAGGATACAACAGCCTGATAAAATACGGTGAACAGCTTTGCGGAGACCACATCGATGTTGTTGACTGCGACAGCGAAAATGCACAGATATTGGTTCTGGCAGACGGGCTCGGAAGCGGCGTTAAAGCAAACATACTCTCGACACTTACGGCAAAAATTCTTTCTACAATGATGTCGCAGGGGCTTTGTATTGACGACTGCGTAAAGACGGTGGCTCAAACGCTTCCCGTATGCAAGGAGCGCGGAGTGGCATACTCTACGTTTACCGTAATCAAGCTGATAGGCAATGACGAGGCTGAAATAACGGAATATGACAATCCGCCTGTAATATTGATAAGAGACGGCAAGAATTACGAGCTACCGAGAAGTGTGCGCAATATTGACGGCAAGGATATTTATTATTCCAAAATAGACCTCAAAGAGGGCGATATTTTCATTGCCATGAGCGACGGATGTATTCACGCGGGCGTTGGCGAAAAGCTTAATTTCGGTTGGGAACGCAAGGATATAATCTCGTACATGGAAACGTTTTATTCTGTTGGATTTACGGCAAAAACGCTTAATACTATCCTTTTGGACGAATGTAATTCGCTTTATGCCGGTATGCCCGGTGATGACACGTCCGCAATGACGGTTCTTATCCGCAAAAGATGCCCCATGAATCTGCTTATAGGTCCTCCGTCAAATTATGACGACAGAAGCAAAATGATGTCGCTGTTTTTCTCAAAAGAAGGCAAGCATATTGTTTGCGGAGGATCAACGTCAAATATTGCGGCTGAGTATCTCGGCAAGCCGCTCAAGCCGAAGCTTGAATTTGAGGACAGCGATGTTCCGCCGATAGCGGAAATTGAGGGAGTTGACCTTGTTACGGAAGGCGTAATAACGATCAACAAGGTGCTTACATATGCTAAGGATTATCTCAAGGACAATGAATCCTATTCCGATTGGAGCTACAAAAGAGACGGCGCTTCCCTTATTGCGAGAATGCTCTTTGAGGAAGCAACGGACATAAACTTTTTTGTCGGCAGAGCTGTGAATCCGGCACATCAGAACCCTGCATTGCCTATAAATTTCAACATTAAAATGCAACTCGTAGGCGAGCTTGCGGATTGCCTTAAAAAAATGGGAAAAAGGATAAAGGTGAGTTATTTTTGATTGAAACACGTAAATTTGATACAAAGGTTCAGGTATTGAAATACAAGGTGCTGCGTCAGGTGGCAAGACTTGCATGGAATGATGAGCTTGTAAATGTTGTGGATATTCCCAAAATGATTGTTCCGGGCAAAATACCTACAATGCGTTGCTGTGTGTATAAGGAACGCGCTATACTTGCGGAAAGAGTTAAGCTTGCAATGGGCGGCGACAAATCAAATCCGAATGTCATAGAAGTAATAGATATTGCCTGCGACGAATGCCCTATCGGCGGCTACGAAGTCAGCACGGCGTGCAGAGGCTGTCTTGCTCACAGATGCGAGTCTGCGTGCAGAAAGGGCGCCATAACATTTGATGCGAACCATACAGCATATATAGATAAAGATAAATGTGTTGAGTGCGGAGCTTGCGCAAAGGTTTGTCCGTACAGCGCAATAGTAAACCATAAGCGCCCTTGCGAGAATGCCTGCAAGATAAAAGCCATATCCATGAATGAGGATAAGGCGGCATATATAGATAACAATAAATGTATACAATGCGGAGCTTGCGTATATCAGTGTCCTTTTGGCGCAATAATGGACAAATCTTATATATTGGAAGTTATCAATATATTGAAAGAGAGCGATTATTCGCATAAGAATAAGGTGTACGCGGTTATAGCACCGTCAATATCGAGCCAATTTATATATGCAAAGCTTGGTCAGGTCATAAGCGGAATAAAGGCGCTCGGTTTTTATGCTGTTGTTGAAGCAGCTCTCGGAGCGGATATGGTTGCATACGAGGAGGCAAAGGAGCTTGCGGAAAAGGGGTTTCTTACAAGCTCGTGCTGTCCTGCATTTGTGGAGTACACTCAAAAGCAGTTTCCGAAACTGAAGCAGCATATTTCCACGAATCTTTCTCCGGCGGCGACTATATCAAAATACATAAAGGAAACAGAGCCGGGAGCAAAAATCATATTTATTGGACCTTGCACGGCAAAGAAGGCAGAATACAAAAAGCCGCAGTTAAGAGAATACGTTGACAGCACGATAACGTTTGAAGAACTGCAAGCATTGTTTGACAGCAGAGAGATAGATATATCATCTTTGGAGGAGGACGTGCTCGATAATGCATCTTATTACGGACGTATATTTGCAAGGAGCGGAGGCTTGTGCGATGCCGTAGCTCAGGCGCTTAAGGAACGCGGCATAAATGATTTTGAATTGAAGGCTGTTCCGTGCGACGGAATAGAAGAGTGCAGAACGGCATTGCTCAAGGCGTCAAAAAATGTTCTTGACGGAAACTTCATTGAGGGTATGGCGTGTACGGGCGGCTGTATAGGCGGCGCGGGATGTCTGATTCACGGAGACAAGAGCAAGGCGGATGTGGACAAATACGGAAGAGAAGCATATGAAAAAACAATAAGCGACTCTATTTCCGTTTTGAACAAATAAAAACGGGTTTTATACGGTGCATAAGCTTTAAGCGGCTTATGCACTTTTTTAAAATGCCCGGGACGAATTTGCTCCTTGAAATGTAGACGTTTTCATGATATACTATAAATATATTCAATTCGAATTAATTCAGAAAGAAACGCCATGTGTAATTCACACAGGGCTTGAGGTAATTAAATGGCGATATTATCCTATGACAGCAAAAATTTTTTAATGGACGGAAAACCGTATACAATATTATCGGGTGCGATGCACTATTTCCGCATTCCGCGTGAATATTGGCATGACCGCCTTTTGAAGCTGAAAGAGTGCGGCTTCAACACGCTTGAAACATATGTATGCTGGAATCTTCACGAAAGGGAAGAGGGCATATTTGATTTTTCGGGTATGCTCGATGTTGCCGCTTATATCAAAATGGCAGGGGACATGGGGCTTAACGTTATACTCCGTCCGGGACCGTACATTTGCTCGGAATGGGATTTGGGCGGACTGCCGGCATGGCTCCTCACTTACGACAAAATGGCTTTACGTTGCAACGATCCCGTTTATATTTCAAAGGTACGAAGATATTTCCATGCGCTTTTCAATGAACTTCGTCCGCTTCTTTCCACAAACGGCGGCTGTATACAAATGGTGCAGATCGAAAACGAATACGGCAGCTACGGCAACGACCATGAATATATGCAGGCGATAATCGACATATACCGCGAGTGCGGTGTCGACTGTCTGCTGTTTACATCAGACGGTGCCTGTGATTGGATGCTTAACGGAGGCACGATGCCCGGGTATCTTTCCGTTGCTAATTTCGGCTCGAATCCAAAGGCTAATTTTGAGGAACTGAAAAAATACCGTCCTTGCCAGCCGTGTATGTGCGGAGAATTCTGGTGCGGTTGGTTTGACCATTGGCACACTGAGGCGCATTACAGAACGCCTGAAAGCATTGCCGCGGATTTTTCGGAACTACTCGCGGAAAACGCTTCGTGCAATTTTTATATGTTCCACGGCGGCACCAATTTCGGGTTCATGAGCGGGGCAAATTATTATGAAATATACCACCCGGATGTTACGAGCTACGACTATGGTGCGCCGCTTTCGGAAGCAGGCGACAGAACGCCTACATACTATGCGGTGCGAGATATAATTTCAAAATTTACGGGCGTAACACCTACGCTTACAGCAACGGAAACGCCGAAAGCGGCTTACGGCACAATTAAGCTTACCCATAAAATTTCGGCACTTGATGCGGCGCCCTTACTCGGCAAAGCGGTCAGAATGGCGGCACCTGTATTTCAGGAGGAATTGGGTCAGAATCACGGCTTTACTTTATACTCTTCCGTTGTTAACGGACCTATTTCCGATGTGGCTCTTGATTTTGACGAGCTTCATGACCGCGCTGTGGTGTATTTTGACGGCAAGCTTATGGGCATTATTGAAAGAGACCGCCTGAAGCCCGAGATCAAGCTTAATCTTACATCTACCGAAAGCATCAGGCTTGATATTCTTGTCGAAAACATGGGACGTATTAATTACGGACCTAAAATGCGCGACAAAAAGGGTGCTGTCGGCATACGTTTCGGTCAGCAGTATCATTTCGGCTGGGATATAACGCCTCTTCATTTACCGCAGTTCTCCGATACTGACACATTGACATCACTTCCTTTCGACCCCATCGACGGGCAAGCCTCATTTGAAGGCTCGTACTTCCTCAAGGGCTGTCTTAATGTTGACAAACCTTGCGATACGTTCCTCAAGCTTGATAATTTCCACCACGGCTGTGTCTGGGTTAACGGCTTTAATCTTGGCAGATATTATAATGACGCCGGCCCGCAAATGACATTGTATTGCCCTGCACCTATGCTTAAACCCGGCGAAAATGAAATCGTTGTCCTCGAAACGGACGGCGCTTCAAACGGTACCGTGCTCAGCCTCGACAAACCTCAGCTCGGCCGCCCTGAAGAATGAGTTTTTGATTTTTTTATGGGGGCTTTTGAAAAAGCCCCCAAGCCCGAAAACTTTAAAACGCTTTGCGGTTGCGCATCTTTCCGTCGAGAGTATGACGAAAAGATGCGCATTAACTTTTGCGACTTTATTTAAGTTTTTTACGGAAATATACTGATATACGGCACGCCGCCCTCCGAGAGGGAGGGGGACCGCGTCAGCGGTGGAAGGAGCCTGCGTTATGGTAAACTAAGACTGACTTTATTATATCGCACTATCATTCAGTCACCTACGGTGCCGGCTCACATTACACAATGAAGCCTTCTTTTTGCCTGATGTTTGCGAATAAAAATAAATTGTTCACCACAAATTAATTATTGTGGATATGCAATCATGCGGTACATTTCACTTAAAGAAAGAAACGAAAAGCGAATGGCAATCTGACTCGACGATTACCGGCGAGGCTGATTGCCTTATACAAAGTATTTTAAAGTTTAGGTCAAGCCTTTTCAAAGGCTTGCGGAGTGTGAGGCAGAGCCTCACGAAAAAAGGCTTGGCGGGGGTGCGGGGCGGCAGCCACGGAGAGAAAAAGGAAAAAGTGCAAAAAGTGTATTGACAAGAGTGCAAGTTTATGGTACAATATCGACGGTTAGAAAAGACTAACCGATTTTTATTAACAAAGAGTTAGTCGTAACTTACTGAAAGGGGCGAATAAGATGATTCCGTTAGTTCTTGCGAATGCAGGTGAGGAGAACATAATAATCAAAGTAGGAGGTTCGGCAGAAGTGAGGAAGCATCTTGCCGATTTAGGTTTTGTGCCGGGAGGAACGGTGAGCATAATATCGGAGATAGGCGGAAATTTAATTGTCAACGTAAAGGATTCGCGTGTGGCGATAAGCCGCGAAATGGCAGGCAAGATAATGGTATGAGTGATGCTTTGAAAGTATATTAATTGCTTTTGACGTGCTTTATTTTGCCGCAAAAGTATTGCAATATTCCTGAAAAACATTAATAAACGGAGGATAATCATGAAAACACTGAGAGAGGCAAAGGTTGGAGAGACTGTAAAAGTTATAAAGCTACACGGGGAAGGTGCCGTAAAGAGGCGAATAATGGATATGGGCATCACCAAAGGCATAGAGGTTTACATAAGGAAAGCGGCGCCGCTTGGAGACCCTGTTGAAGTAACAGTCAGAGGTTATGAGCTTTCACTGAGGAAAGCAGATGCTGAAATGATCGAGATCGAATAAAAGTAACGGTATCGATATTATAAAAATTAAATGAACGGAAGGAATGGAGGCTAAAAATGAACATCAGAATAGCTCTTGCCGGAAATCCAAACAGCGGTAAGACAACGTTATTTAACGCTTTAACGGGTTCGAATCAGTTTGTAGGCAACTGGCCCGGAGTTACGGTGGAGAAGAAAGAGGGCAAGCTCAAAAAGCACACAGACGTAACGATTGTGGATTTGCCGGGTATATATTCGCTGTCACCGTACACACTTGAAGAGGTAGTAGCGAGAAATTTTCTTTTAGGCGAGCGTCCGGACGCGATACTCAATATTGTAGACGGAACGAATCTTGAGCGCAATCTTTACCTTACGACACAGCTTACGGAAATAGGAATACCTGTTGTAGTGGCTATAAACATGATGGATGTCGTAAAGAAGAACGGCGACAAGATCAATATAGAAGAGCTTTCAAAGCAGCTCGGCTGTAAAGTAATGGAAATATCCGCGCTCAAAGGAACGGGTGTTCTTGAAGCGGCAGAAGCGGCAGTTGAAGCAGCAGCGAATGTAAAAACTGTTCCGCAGCACAGATTTTCGGGCATTGTCGAGCATGCCATTGCGCATATAGAAGAAGCGGCACTGCACGATATGCCTGCCGAGAGGCAAAGGTGGTACGCAATCAAGATTTTTGAACGCGACGAAAAAGTTATTGCGGAGCTGAAGCTCAGCGACGAGCTCATGGCGCATATCGAAGAGGATATACATAATGCCGAAAACGAGCTTGATGACGATGCCGAAAGCATAATTACGAATGAAAGATATGTATATATAGCATCTGTAATAAAGAGCTGTTACAAAAAGAAGAGCGCAGGCAAGCTGTCGGTATCGGACAAAATTGACCGCGTTGTAACAAACAGGTGGGCGGCACTGCCTATTTTTGCGGTCGTAATGTTTTTGGTATATTATATAGCCGTTACGACTGTCGGAACATGGGTAACAGATTGGACAAATGACGGCTTATTCGGAGACGGGTGGCATCTTTTCGGAATAGGCACATCAGAGTACGAGGACGCAATAAACGAGTACGCCGAAGAATTTATTTGGACAGATGAACTCAGGCAAACGGTAGACAATGCCGTAAATGCTGGAGCTATCGGAGCCAAAGACATTCAATCGGTAATAGCAGACGGTGATTTCTCAGCTTTTGATGAGGCATACGGAACATTTGCCGATTCGCTTGCCGAGGCAGGCTATGACATATCTGGCATTGTTGACGAAGCAATGGAAAACGCTCCCGAATCGTCTGAATACGGAATATGGATTCCGGGAATACCCGTTTTAGCCGAAATGGGACTTGATGCCATAAACTGTACGGAATGGCTCAAGAGCCTCATAATTGAAGGTATTATAGGCGGCGTCGGAGCCGTGCTCGGATTTGTGCCGCAAATGTTGGTGCTGTTTATATTCCTTGCTTTCCTTGAGTCGTGCGGCTACATGGCAAGAATTGCGTTTATTATGGACCGTATTTTCCGCAAATTCGGACTTTCGGGCAAATCATTCATTCCTATGCTCATAGGTACAGGCTGTGGTGTTCCCGGCATAATGGCGTCAAGAACGATAGAAAATGAGCGCGACAGACGCATGACAATAATGACTACGACATTTATTCCGTGCGGAGCCAAGCTCCCCATAATAGCACTCATATCGTCAGCTTTGTTTGGCGGCGCATGGTGGGTTGCTCCGAGTGCGTATTTTATCGGAGCCGCGGCAATAGTAATTTCGGGTATTATGCTTAAAAAGACAAAAATGTTCGCAGGCGATCCCGCACCGTTTGTTATGGAGCTTCCTTGTTACCATTGGCCGACGTTTTCAAATATAATGCGCTCAATGTGGGAAAGAGGCAGCTCGTTTATCAGAAAAGCGGGAACGATTATTCTTCTTTCATCGATTATAATTTGGGCAGGCTCAAAATTCGGATTTGTTGACGGAAGCTTCGTTTTCGCAACCGAAATGGAGCTTGAAAACAGCTTGCTCGGTGTTATCGGTAATGCAATATGCCGGATATTTGCGCCTCTCGGCTTCGGTACAATTAAAGCGGCTGTCGCTACAATAATGGGACTTGTCGCTAAAGAAGAGGTTGTCGGCGTGTTCGGAGTTCTTGACTTTGAAGGTATGACTCAGCTTGCGGCTTATTCGTTCCTTATATTTAACCTCCTTTGCGCTCCGTGCTTCGCCGCAATAGGCGCTATAAAACGTGAAATGAACAGCGCTAAATGGACTTGGTTCGCAATAGCATATCAGTGCGGATTTGCGTATGCTGTATCACTCATAGTTTATCAGCTCGGAATGCTGTTCTCCGGAACAGGAAACGTTGTCGGCGTTGTCGCCGCACTCGTTGTTGCAGCCTTTATGCTTTATATGTTATTCAGACCGTATAAAGAAACAGGTAGACTCTCTGCATAAAAGGGTTTTTCTCGGGGCTGCCGCCCCGTACCATGCCAATCCTTTGAAAAGGCTTGACCTAAACTTTAAAAAACTTTGTATAAGGCAATCGGCCTCGTCGGT
>CAMEIT010000073.1 GCA_945918795.1 uncultured Clostridia bacterium
TTCGGTCAAGCCTTTTCAAAGGCTTGCGGAGTGTGAGGCGGAGCCTCACGAAAATAGCCTTGGCAGGGCACGGGGCGGCAGCCACGAAAAGACTCAAAAAAGAAACGAAAAGCAAATGGCAATCCGACTCGACGACCACCGGCGAGGCTGATTGCCTTATACAACGTATTTTAAAGTCTTTTTGGGGGTATGGGACCTTTTTCTTCAGAAAAAGGTCCCAAGAAAGAAACATCTATTTATTTTTTCGGAACATACTTGCGACGATATAGACGCCTATGAGCATTTGGCCGACAGACAAACCGAGCAGAACGCCTGCGACGAAGTCCTGTATTTGAGAGCCACCGAACAAGCGTGAAACAGCGCACACGGCGATACCTACGGAAATGAGCACCATTCCGAAGAGGAGGAGCTTTTGTCTTTCCATGCACTGTATACGTTCGAGCATATCAAGCAGCTGCATATCTTCAAAGACATCGTTTTTTTCCTTTTTACGTTCAACGCCCGTCATAAGTTCAGAGACTGTAATATCAAGTTCTCTGCAGAGCGGTTCAATAATATTATAATCGGGCATACATTTTCCGCACTCCCATTTTGAAACGGTCTTATTTGATATTCCCAACCTTTCAGCGAGCTGTTCCTGTGTTAAATTTTTTTCTTTACGTTTGAGCGCAATAAATTTTCCTGTTGCTTCCTGATTCATTGCGACACCTCCCATGCTATCATATGTGGGTAAGTATAAGGCTTTTGGTTTTTTTATTCCACCCCCTGAAAGGAGAATTTAAGAGGAATTGTTTTTATTTTTCGCTTATTTCCAACAAAATTCGTCATATCAAATTTGCACGCCGAAAAGCCCGATACAATTTCAATTCAAGCATATTATCCCACCATATGAAGAACATACGCATATAAATTTTCAGAAAGAAGTGTATCGCAAGTTTTTTGCATCATGAATAAAACAAAAGCCCTGTTTCTTTTTGAAAAACAAGGCTTTTTGCAATTCTGATTCAATCTGTCGATTAAGTTTTATACCTGCGGCAATTGAGCTGCATACTGTGCAAGCTCTTCATCCGACGGGATATAATCGCTCATTGTACCGTTATTATACTTCTCATAAGCGACCATATCAAAATATCCTGTACCCGTAAGACCGAAAAGTATTGTTTTCTCTTCGCCCGTCTCACGGCAACGAACAGCCTCATCTATTGCAACACGTATAGCATGGCTGCTCTCAGGCGCAGGAAGTATTCCCTCAACGCGAGCAAAATATTCGGCAGCCTCGAATACGGATGTCTGTTCAACAGCTCTTGCTTCCATATATCCGTCATGATAAAGCTGTGAAAGCGTTGAGCTCATGCCATGGTAGCGCAATCCGCCTGCATGGTTAGCCGAAGGAATAAAGCCCGAGCCAAGCGTATACATTTTAGCGAGAGGACAAACCATGCCCGTATCACAGAAATCATATGCAAACTTACCTCTTGTAAATGACGGACAAGAAGCAGGCTCTACTGCTATAAACTTATATTCCGCCTCGCCTCTGAGCATTTCGCCCATAAACGGTGAAATAAGACCGCCGAGGTTTGAGCCGCCGCCTGCGCAACCTATAATAATATCGGGTTTTATGCCGTACTTATCCATAGCCGTTTTTGTTTCAACGCCTATTACAGACTGATGCAGAAGCACCTGATTGAGCACACTTCCGAGAACGTATCTGTATCCGGGTGTTGAAACAGCAACCTCAACCGCTTCTGAAATAGCGCATCCGAGACTGCCTGTTGTATTCGGGTGTTCGGCGAGTATCTTTCTGCCTACCTGGGTTGTCATTGACGGAGACGGTGTTACATCAGCTCCGTACGTACGCATAACCTCACGTCTGAAAGGCTTCTGTTCATAAGAACATTTTACCATATATACCTTGCAGTCAAGTCCCAGATAAGCGCAAGCCATGGAAAGAGCCGTGCCCCACTGTCCTGCGCCCGTTTCCGTTGTGACGCCCTTGAGGCCCTGCTTTTTTGCATAGTACGCCTGAGCTATTGCCGAATTGAGCTTGTGGCTTCCGGATGTGTTGTTGCCCTCGAATTTATAGTAAATTTTTGCCGGAGTCTTGAGCTTTTCCTCAAGGCAGTACGCTCTTACAAGCGGTGACGGACGGTACATAAGATAGAACTTACGTATTTCATCGGGAATCGGAATATAACGATTATCATTATCAAGCTCCTGCTTTACAAGCTCTTCGCAAAATACGACCGAAAGCTCTTCTGCCGTCATCGGCTTGTGAGTTCCCGGATTAAGGAGCGGCGCCGGCTTATTCTTCATATCCGCACGCATATTGTACCATTCTTTCGGCATCTCGTCTTCGTTCAAATAAATTTTGTAAGGGATTTTCTGTTCACTCATTTCTTTTCTTTCCTTTCTTAAATTTTTCCGTTTGTGAAACATTACCTCGGTTTATTCAGGGAAAGGGTAAAAAAACACCTCTGTCCCATGCTACTGCCGGGACAGAGGAAAACAATCTCTCTGCGGTGCCACCCTGCTTAGCGCTCCGAAAGCGCTCACTTTACCGGATACGTGCATATCCGCGCTGTTTGTTACGGAGTGCCGCTCCGTCTTACCTACCACACTGTTTGTATTTATGCGGTTCAGTTCGCCCTCAAAAGCCCATTCATTAAAGTCCTCCGTACCGAATTCTCACCCGCATCGGTTCTCTGAGACGGGAAAAGCAATAATTACTTACTCTTTCTCATTGGTTTATTTAATTATAAATCAAAATTTTTTATTTGTCAATAATATATTTTTATTTTTTCATTTTTTCATCAAGCCGAACACAGCCGAGCCGCTTCCGCTCATCATTGCCGCAATACAGCCCTCATCGATAAGCTTCTTTTTTGCCTCGCCTATTTCGGGGCAAAGCTCTGCGGATACTTTATCCATGGCGTTGAACATATATTTTGCAAGCTCATCGTCCGCGTTGTTGAAATGACGCAAAAATGTATCCAGACTCGGGCACACCTGCGGCTCTTCTTTATCCATGAGGCTGTAAATAAGCCCCGTTGAAAGTCCCTTGCACGGCTTGATTATCCTGAAGCCGTATCTTGTTACGGGCTGAACAGGCTCTATTTGCTCACCTATGCCTCTTGCAATGCACGCGCCGCCGTATATGAAAAACGGTACATCCGCGCCGACCTCAGCCGCCCTTGCCGCAAGCTCCTTTTTTGAAAGCCCAAGCTCGAACATATCGTTGAATACATTCATTGCGCTTGCCGCATCGGAGCTTCCTCCGCCAAGACCCGCTTCAACGGGAATGTTTTTCTTAAGGTCAATTTCCACGCCGTAAACTCCGAGATTTTTTGCCGCTTTATAAATTATGTTGTTCTCAGCCGTGTCTATGCCGAAAACATTATTGTCTATATTGATGCGTATATCTTTACCGGTGTTTCTTTTTATCGTCAGCGTATCATAATAAATATCGACAGTTTGCATTACCGTCTCGATATTGTGATAACCGTCACTGCGCTTTGAAAGAACGTTAAGATACCAATTTATTTTTGCCGGAGCTTTTACGGTTACGGATTCCATAATTATTCTTATTTATCGATATAAAGAATACCCAGTGTTCTCGGGCCGCAATGTGAAAAAATTACACAGCCTGCATGAGAATAACATATTTCCTGAGGACCGAGCTTTCTTACTTCTGCCGCCGCATTTTCATAGTCCTTGTCCATAAGGTCTGATCCCGGCGTGATGGCGTTCGTGACAAATACTCGCGTCTTGTCAATGTCTGTCATTCCTTCAATAGTGTCGTTTATATAGCCCGCAAGACAACGCTCAAAATTGCCTCTGTATTTTTTGTCGGAAATAATTGTTCCGTCTTTAACAACAAGACGCGGTCTCAGCTTGAGTATACCCGCCGCAAAGCTCTCCAGAGTCGTGCATCTGCCGCCCATGTAAAGATAATCTACCGTGTCTACTATAAAGCTTGCTCTTACCTTCGGTACAAGCGATGTTATGTGCTCTGCAATCTCATCCGCAGAACAGCCTGCCAGCATCATGTCGCCTGCTTTGCATACAAGTAATCCCGTTCCCGTTGATAAGTTCAGCGAATCTACAACATGAATGCGCTCCGGCTGAACAGTTTCTGCCGCAAGCTTCGCCGACATGTACGATGCCGACATCTTGCTGCCTATGCCCGTGTATACAATGTCGTAATCCTGCTCTACCCACTTCCTGAAGAAGTTCTCGTAGTCAAATACAGACGCCGCCGCTGTCTTCGGTAACTGCTTCGTTCTCTCAACAAAACTGTATATGTCCTCAGAATTTATGTCTATCCCGTCCTTGAACTCGTCTTCTCCAAGATGAACAGTTAACGGTATTTTGTCAACGTCATACCTCTCTATTAATTCCCTGTTCAGATCTGCCGTGCTGTCCGTTAAAATTTTAACTCTTCGCATATATCCTCCGTTGTTATTCCGTTTCCGTATGCTTAAACAAATTTATTATACAACATTTGTTAAAATATTGCAAGCCTATTTTTCGGGGCTGCCGCCCCGTACCCCGCCAAGCCTTTGAAAAGGCTTGACCGAAACTTTAAACACTTTGTATAAGGCAATCAGCCTCGCCGGTGGTCGTCGAGTCAGATTGCCATTTAATTTCCGTTACTCTTTAAGGGGAATATACCATATAATTGACTATTTACAATAATTGATTTGTAGCGGAGAATCTATTTTTACTCGCAAATATCGGGCAAAAGAGGCTTCCTTGTGTAAAGGGAGCCGACATCGAAGATGACTGAGGGATTGTTTGTATTATGATTTCATTTTCACAATAATCGGTTTGCGTTTTTTCTCGCAAAAGAATGGATAAAAAGAAGGCTCCCTCCGGGAGGGCGGCGTGCCGTATATCGTCATTCCTCCGTAAAAACCTCAAATAAAGTCGCAAAAGTAAATGCTCATCTTGCCGCCATACTCTCGGCGGGAAGATGAGCAGATGCAAAGCAGTTTAAGTTTTCGGGCTTGGGAGCTTTTCCAAAAGCTCCCAAGAAAAATACTATCCCTTTACGTCGTAGCCGACGAAATCATTATTACGTTTTTGCTGGTGGACGATAAGTCTGGGTTGAGCGGCAACGACGGTACAATTTTCGGGAACGTCCTTAGTGACGACGCAATTTGCGCCTATCCGTGCATTATCGCCTATTGTCACGTTACCGATAATTTTAGCGCCGCAGCCTATATACACATTATCGCCGATAACGGGAGCGCCCTTTCCCTTGCTGTCCGCGAGAGTATTGGAGCCTATTGTTACCTGATGAAAAATTACGCAGTTTTTACCTATTTTAGCTCCGACGGAAATAAATATACCGTAATATCTGTGAGGAAACTGCGGTCTGCCGTCAAATTGAGTATCAAGCGGTATGGATGCGTTATATGAGTGCATTATCCGATAATATCTGCACTTATTAACAGCACGAGAGAGCGCTGACGATGCGCTTTGCGCTTTTTGTCTGTAACGCCATAAGGTTTGAGAATCAACGTCCTTCCACAGAACTCTTTTTATAAATAAAACTGTTTTTTCTTTAATACCCATAAATAAAATGATTTTTTAATAACAACCCCGAACGGGAGTGCATAAATTAAGCTGTCGCGCTCCCGTTTCGGATAATGTTTATTTGATTACTTTTTTCTCTTACCCTGGAAGCCTCTTATCTCTTCCGGTCCTGCAACATAATTTACGCCGCCGCGGCATCTCTTAAGATATTCAAGTGCCGTAACCTGTGCCGACCACTCCATATCGTCATAGTGTACGGGGTCATGGAAGCCTTCAATATCGGCGGAGCCTTCAAAACCGTTCTGCAAAAGTATGGTGAACACGTCTGCCCAATTAGTATCGCCAAAGCCCGGTGTTCTGTCCCAGCTGAACTGATGTATGCCTCTTATGCCGTATTCTCTTATAACGTCCCATGCGACGGTAGCGTCCTTGCCGTGTACGTGAACGACCTTCTTTGCCCACTTGCGCAGGTTCTGTATCGGGTCTATAAGCTCGCGTACCTGATGCGCAGGCTCCCATTCAAGTCCGAGATTCGGGCTGTCAATCGCATCGAATATAAGCTCCCACGATTCAGGTGCATATGCGAGATTTCTGTTGCAGTACCACGTTCCGCCGCAGCTGCAATTTTCAAAGCCGATTCTGACACCCATATCCTCGGCGAGCTTTACGATAGGCGTATATCTTTTCTTGAAATACGGGATCACCTGATCAACCGGTCTTTCCGGATCCGCACCCGAGAAAATACATACAGTCCTGCAATTAAACTTGTGTGCGTTCTTTATTATTATCTGAAGCTGTTCATAATCCACATCGTTCATGAGCGGATTCTCATAAAAAGAAAGCGCCGAAACCTCTCTGCCGTCAAGAACGTCCTTGACCTGCAGAGCAAATTCTTCTATATCCTTTTCGGTCTGATCTCTGTAAAGCTGAAGCTCGTACGTCTCAAATCCGTAAGGATTGAGCTTCGGTATTGCCGTAAGTGCCTGCTTTGAGCTGATAAGTGTTCCTATTTTTATGTCAAACATAATAACTCCTCATTTCTTTTTGTATATATTGATATATTTATATAATTCTATATAATGTAATGTGCATCAAAAATTGTTCTTAAGATATGTTATACTGCTGTTTACCTGTTCCCACATATTATCAAATTCGCACGCATTGTCCTGTTCCACGAGCAGATACTCAGCGCCCGCATTGCAAAGAGCCGGCACAACGTCTGCAAAATTAATATTGCCCTCGCCGACTGCCGCTATCTTGCATGAAAAATCGTTTTGCATAACCTTGTAATCCTTAAGGTGTGCGCACTCAATGCGACCTTTGAGCTTGTTTACATATTCGAGAACAGACACGCCTCCGTACTGGAGCCAGAACGTATCCACGGTAAAATTAATATACGGCGCATTTTCTATCATATATTCAAGGACAGTCTGTCCGTTTGGCATTTTGCGCATTTCCATATGGTGATGATGATAAAAGAACTTAAATCCGTTATCTGCCATATGCTTTGCCGCCGTATTCAGCTCGGCTATATCCTTTACCACACGCTCGTCATCCGAAACGCTTTCGCCCGGCATTGCTCCCAAACCGATATTGCGGCATCCGAACGATTCATGCTCCTTCATGAGCGCGTCCGTATCATTAAGAATTCTCTGCATGGGAACATGAGTGAGCACAATGGGCATATTGGTTTTGTCGGATACCGACTTTATTACTTCAGGGTTGTACACGCCTCCCGAAAACTGCAAAAACGAATATCCCATATCCTTAAGTTTGAAAGCCGTAGCCAAAAAATCCTCCGGTGTCTTTATTTTTGTCCGCACCGTATATAAATTTATTCCGAACTCCATAAATTTCTCCTTTTCGATTGATTAAAAAGCCGCAGGCATAATTTACATACAGAATCACTTGGATTCTGCCGTAATGAATCCCATATCGCATTTATTATACCACGGATCTGCTCCAAAAACAAGAAAAAAACAAACTCCTTATATTAAATAAAAACGATTTTATTTGAGACAAAAATATCACCTGTTATTTTTCAAGGAAGATTTTAAGGTGGATTTGTGTTATAATTAATATAATTAATATAATCAAAACAACCTGCTTCATCAAACATAATCAGAACAAAAATTTGAGGAGGAAATAATGAGCAACCGATATTCATTTTTCACAAGCAACGAATTAAAGCCCAAAGGCTGGCTTTGCAGACAGCTAAGGCTTGAGGCTGACGGGCTTTGCGGCAATCTCGACCGCGTATGGCCCGACGTAAGAGACAGCGCATGGATCGGCGGAAACTCAGACGGCTGGGAGAGAGTTCCGTATTGGCTTGACGGCTTTGTGCCGCTGGCGTATCTGCTTGAAGATGAGAAGCTTATTGCAAGAGTGAAGTTCTATATTGACAGCATAATCAAGCGTCAGGAGGATGACGGCTGGATTTGTCCCGTATCACTCGAAAACAGAAAAAATTATGATGCCTGGGCAATCCTGCTTATGAGCAAGGTATTCGTGAGGTATTACGAATGCTCACACGACGAGAGAATACCCGATGTTTTATATCGCATGATGAAAAATTATTACACAATGCTCTCAAACGGAGACATCTCGCTCGGCTCATGGGGAAATTTCCGTTGGTTTGAGGGATTCCCGGCGCTCATAATGCTCAAAAGAATACGTCCCGAGCCGTGGCTCGACGAGCTGGCAAATATGCTCCGTACAAAAGGAATCGATTACGGCAAGTTAGAGGAAAGGTGGAAAACGCCTCTCAACAAATGGACGTATGAAACACACATAGTAAATCTCTGCATGATGATAAAATCGGAGGTTCTTTGCTGCACGTTTTTCAATGAAGAGCCAAAAGGTGCTGCCGAGCACTTCTTTTCCGTTCTCGACAAGTACAACGGCACTGCCGTCGGAACGTTCACGGGAGACGAGTGTCTTTCGGGCATCAGTCCCACCCAAGGAACAGAGCTTTGCTCGGTAGTGGAGCTTATGGATTCGCTCGAACAGATATATGCCTATACAGGCGATGCAATATGGGCAGAGCGTCTTGAAAAAACAGCATTCAACGCACTCCCCGCAACAATAACCGAGGATATGTGGGCGCACCAATACGTGCAAATGGTCAACCAGATAGATTGCACGCCTTTCCCCGGCAGATCGCATTTCCGCACAAACAGCTCGCAGTCGCATATGTTCGGGCTCGAACCGGGATACGGCTGCTGTACGGCAAATTTCGGTCAGGGCTGGCCAAAGCTCGCTCTCAGCGCATTCATGAAAAGCGATTCGGGCATAGTAAGCGCCGTACCGATTCCTTCCAAAGTAAAAACAGTTTGGAACAATGTGCCTGTAAAGGTTTCTCTTGAGACTATGTATCCTTTCCGAAACAGCTTCACTTACATCATCGAGGCTCAAGGTGATACGGATATGGTTCTTGACATAAGGATTCCTTCTTTTGCAAGAAAGCTCACCGTCAACGGCAAGCCGCACAAAAAATCGGATATGCTTTGCTTTAACGGCTTTGCCGCGGGAAAAACAAAAATAAATATCTCTTACGATATAGCGCCTGTGCTTGAGAGCCGTCCCGAGCATATGTATTGTCTGCGCCGCGGTTCGCTTGTTTTTGCGCTCCCGATCAACGCTTCCTTTGAACGCAAAGAATACACCGAAAACGGTGTAGAGAGAAAATATCCTTACTGCGACTATTATGTGAGAGGAACCTCTGATTGGAACAAAGCCTTTACAAACAGGCACTTTCGAATAGAGGAATGCGAGCCGGGAGATATTCCGTTCTCTCACGACAAGCCTGCCATAAAAATTTACACCGATATGTGCCATATAGATTGGGGGCTTGAGGACGGCTTTGAAACAGTATGTGCAAAAACGCCTCATCACAAGAAAAGGCTCGATGAACCCACCGAACAAATGCTCGTCCCGTACGGATGCACATACCTCAGAATGACAGAGCTTCCGCTTGTATAAAATGCCTCGCCGCAAAAGATCTTTTTCTCATAAGTATGAAATACCCCGCCGGATTTTTATTTCCGTCGGGGTTTCTCGCGTTGTTATAAATGTGATTTTGTTACTCTTCACATTCAAGATCTATTACGGCAATTTCGGGTCTGTTGCAGAATCTGAGCGGCACTGTGCTTGTGCCGAGGCCTGCGCTTATTATAAGATTCATTTTCTTTATCCCGAAAAAGCCCATATCGTACTTCGGGAACAGCTTATGACTGCACGGCGTAAATACACCGCCAAAAATCGGTATGCGCATCTGTCCGCCGTGAGTATGTCCGCACAGCATAAGATCTATGCCTCTTTGTGCTATTTCCTCAAGCTCTGTCGGTCTGTGCGAAACAAGTATATTGTATCTGTGCAGAAAATCGGGCACCGGAACAAGGTCAAGCCTTTCCGCAAGCGTCTGTGAAATAACGTTTTCCCTGTAATAATCGGACAAGCCTATTATATTTATCACATCGCCGCGAACGTTTATTTCGGCACACATATCATCTAGCACTGTTATGCCGTTGTTTTTTGCCATTCCGCTTATTTCCATGTCGCGTCTTGCGCTGTATTCATGATTTCCGAGCACCATGAATGTGGGAGCTATTTTCGGCAGAGTCTTGAACAGCGGCTCGTATGTGCCACCGACCTTGCCGAATACATCGGCAGTATCGCCTGCAATGACTATTATATCGGGCTGAGTGGATTCAATCTTTTCTATGAGACGACGGTTGTTTTTGCCGAAGCTTCTTTCGTGAAGATCCGAAATGAGCGTTATTCTCACAAGTCCCTCACTGCAAATAAGCTTTTTGCTCCTGACGGAATATCGCCTTATCTTGAGCCATTTTGCCCCTGCAATAAAGCTGCAAACACAAAATACGACAGCTGCCGCTGAAAATATCCAGAAATATTTCATAAGCGTCCTCCATGTTTTGCCGAATCTCTGCTGTTTATTATCCATTCGGCGGCCTCGCGCAGATTCCCTGCCGTACATATTTCAACGTCATCCGCAAAATCATCAGCCGCCTGTGCATTATCCTTGGGGATCACAAGGCGCTTAAAGCCCATTTTTACGGCTTCCGATATTCTTTTTTCCGCAAACGGCACGCCTCTCACCTCGCCCGCAAGACCTACTTCTCCGAACACGCACGTCCTTTTCGGCATAGTGATGTTTCTGTTTGCCGTATATACCGCAAGCGCACAGGCAAGGTCAGCCGCAGGCTCCGTTATTTTTAATCCGCCCGCTATGTTTACGAAAATATCCTTGCTGAGTATGTCAATGCCGAGTCTGTTCTGCAAAACGGCACATATAAGCGAAACCTTATTGAAATCAAGTCCGCCAACTATACATTTTGCTCTTCCCTCATAAGAACTCGACGAAACAAGCGCCTGCACCTCTACAAGCACCGGCATCGTTCCGTTTACAGACGCCGTGATGACCGAACCCGGTACGTCTGCGCTTTGCTTGCTCACAAAAAGCTCCGACGGATTCAATATTTCGGTAAGACCATTTTGCCCCATATCGAATACGGCTATTTCATTTGTGGGTCCGAAGCGGTTTTTGACTGCTCTCAGTATCCTGAACGAATGGTCTGAATTGCCCTCAAAGTAGAGCACCGTATCCACCATATGCTCGAGTATTTTCGGTCCGGCAATATTGCCGTCCTTTGTCACATGACCTACTATGAATACGGGTATTCCCTCTTTTTTTGCAAGCGACATAAACGCCGAGGTTGCCTCCCTGACCTGTGCAACGCTCCCAGGTACCGACGAAATTTCTCTTTTATTCATCGTCTGCACCGAATCTATTACAAGAAAATCGGGGCGCTCGTCCAATGTTTTTGCAACGACAACGTCCGTATCCGTTTCCGCAAGCAAAAAAATATTCGCCGTATTTATCTTAAGTCTCATTGCTCTGAGCTTT
>CAMEIT010000074.1 GCA_945918795.1 uncultured Clostridia bacterium
TCGGTCAAGCCTTTTCAAAGGCTTGCGGAGTGTGAGGCAGAGCCTCACGAAAAAACAAAACTGATATATCATATGCAATTTCATACTTGACAAAGAGGCTTATATCCTTTATACTAATAGCGAAAAAGCACGAACGAAAAAGGAGCACGAACAACGATGAATTACAGTGTTTTTTGGAACGGTGAAGAAAAGGCCGTATCCACTGCGAACATAAACGAGCCCTGCTACAACAGCATCACGAAGCAGGAATTTTCCTTATTTTCCGTAAAAGGTTCCGGCAAGCTCACGATAAAAAGCAGCACATCCATACAAAGTGCAACAATAAGGCCATTTTCACTCGGGATAAAGCCGACAATAATTGACGAGCACACCGTAACAGTGGAGCTTGTCGGTGCGGCAAAATTTTCATTTGAAATAAACGGTTCACACAAGCAGAATCTGCTTATATTCGCATCGGAATACAGGCAAACGCCTGCCTGTCCGAAGGGCGGGAAAATAATACGTTTTGCGCCGGGTGTTCACACTGTCGGAAGATACACGGTAACTGAGAGCAACACGCTGATAATAGTTGAGGAAGGCGCTGTAATAAACGGCGGAATAAGCATAGAAAATGCCGAAAACGTAACCGTATGCGGCCACGGAATAATAACAAAGCAGATATATCCATACGGTTCTCCGTGCAAGGGCGGGCTTATGTCATTGCAAAAGTGCCGCAATGTAAATATATACGATGTTTCCCTTATAGACAGCATTGCATGGACGTGTGTTCTTTCCAACTGTGACAATGTTCATATAGACAACATAAACATAACGGGAAGCCGAGGCAACACGGACGGCATAGACGTATGCGGAAGCCGTAACGTGCTTGTGGAAAGAGTATTCACGCGCACATGGGACGATTCCTTTGTTGTAAAAGCATTTGATACGGGCAACGTCGAAAATATAGAATTCAGGAACTCAACATTATGGAACGATTTTGCAAGGCCTATGGAAATAGGCGTAGAGCTTCGTGCCGACAGAGTCAACAACATCAAATTCAGCAACATAGACGTTATCCATTCAATGACGGGGTATCCTATGATGGGCATTCATCACGGCGACCATGCTGTCGTATCAAACATCACAATGGACGATATACGTCTTGAGGATATAAACGGCGGACAGATATTTGACATACGCATAACAGATTCGGTCTGGAACTGCGACACAAAAAAAGGTCGTATTGAAAACGTAAATATAAAAAACATAGCTGTTGTAGAAGAGCAACGCATTATCCCCTCAAGGTCACGTATATCCGGCTTTAGCAGTGATGCCGACATTAAAAACGTCACGCTTGAGAACTTCTCATTCTGCGGTCGTTACGCTTCGGACATAAAAGACTGCCAGGTAGAAATATACGACCATGTGGAAAACATAGTGTATAACGATAATGCTCCGAAGAGTGCGCCGCGCCTCAACCGCATATCAAGCTCAATCGAATTTATAAGCGAGCCTTTCTCGAGCGACGGCACAAATTACAGTGCAACAGTGCGCCTTGGACTCAAAAACAAGGGGAAAACTCATGAATCGGGTCATTTCAGACTGCACATTTCCCCTCAAAACAGCGCGGATTACGATACCGATGACCAATATTTTTCACTTCAGCCGGGCGCTGTATGCTACCGCGACTATGATATAAAGCTTATGGCAGGTAAATATGTAATTGACGTTCAGTCATCAAATCCGTGTGTTGAATATGTTTATAAATACATAGCTCTTGATGCACATATTTCCGATGACATAGAAAAAGCCGTTCCGTTTGTGTTTTCAAATTATTACGGTGAAATAACGAGCGGCTTCCTCATGGCGACATCGGATTCACAGCTTATTGTAAAGTCTCCGCGTGATGATGTGGATATTATTCTTTATACGGCACTGCCCGTAAAGCCTGTTGAGGGCGAGGTTCTGTTTACGGTAGAAGAAACGGATTTCGGCATTGCGCCTGCTATAACGCTTTGCAAAGAAAAACCCGTTTTGGCGCCTCAGCTTCGCTGTCCTGCGGAAATAACATACGTTTTCGAGAATCAGCCTAAGGTAGAAGCCATAAACAGCCTGAGAATCAAAAGCCCGAAAGGAATACAGTCAATACCGTTTAGTAAGCTCGGATTGCCTGTCGGCTGCAGGAATTTCCTTTTTGAAGCAGTGCTGTGCACTAAGGAAAGCGAATCGCGCCGTTATCCGTACTCGCTGTTCCACTCGGTAGTGCCCGGAGAAATAGCGCATATGTTCTGCAATGTGATCGTAGACAAATAATCAGTAAAGTAAAACGGGGAGACAATGCTCTTGCAATGAAGCACGTCTCCCCTTATTTGAAAAAAATCGTCTGTTTTATGCCGTTTTGGCTGTATTGAAAATATACTTTATCTTTGAATACATATCCTGACGCTCAAGCTCATGTGCTATGAAAGGATATTTCTGTTCAAGAAAATGCCTCGTGACATTGCCTGCCGCATAATTTGCCACTACCTCGTATCTGTGAGAAACCTGTATCTCATGGTTCAGCTTCAAGGTGTTTATGGTAAACCACGCATCTTTTTTGAACTCATCTGTTGCATCACGTCTCGGTTTTACAAGGCATGACGGAAAATCAAGCACAATATCTCCATTTTGTATCTTGAACGGATCAAGCGTTATTTTGTCGCCCTTAAAGCTGTTCATCATCTGATATGTAAGCCTGTAATTTTCCCACTCATAAGCCTTTTCGGGATAAATGCTCTTTGGCAGAAAATGATCTACCGATACCGATGACACCGATTTTGAAAACCACTGTCCCGTATACGCGCATATTCCGTTGTATTCCCTGTATAAATCATCGGAACATCTGTTCCAATATCTGTTCTTTCTCCAATCGTCGCCGACAGGATGCGGACATTTTTCAAGAAATTCATTGCCCGGACGCCGAACCTCGTCGTTAAAAGCTTCCGGCTCGGGCTGTAAATCAATATGAATCATATTTTCTCCGTTTCTTACATTGTCTGAAATTGCACATATTTTATTATACGTCTGACCCGTTGTTCTGAGCAAAATATATCCAGCGCGGCCAGAAAGGATCCGTCTGAGAAAGATATTTCAACAGATTTTCATGCGCTTTTTGCACCTCGAGAGGACTCGGATCGTCCTCAAGCTGTAAGCGTTTTGCTTCCTCAACGGCTTTTTCCGCCTCAATCGACCTTGCCTGGGTCAAATCGAATATGGGCGAAGTAAGCCACGCATTTATCTGTCCGTATTTTATAAAATCCTCTTCCCGAACAACTGCGTTTTTCCTGTCATCGGAAAGCTTTACCTTAAAAAGCTTGTCTTCGTCATCGTCAAAAACAGCTTCCGCCGACGCGAGCACGAGCGGAGAGTGCGTTGATATTATAAACTGCACACAAGCGTTTTCGGAAAGACTGTTTTGTATTTTCATGAGCGCGCCAAGAATTGTTCTCTGCCATTTCGGGTGAATATGCGCCTCTATTTCATCAATCATTACCACCATGCCCGTATCGGGTGACGTTCCGTTTTCCCGACATAAAGCGATATGCCTGTCCCACGTTTTGACTATAAGGTATGCAAGCGTCACAATGCGCCTTATTCCCGCCGATGAATATGTTATAGGCACCGTCGCATACGGAAACTCTCTCGTAGGCATAAGAACGCCGTCAGCATCCAAAACAGGCTCTCCCGGGCAAAGCTCTCCCATATCAGGCGGAGAAACAGCTTTCAAAACGTCCTTGAATACGCCGAAAGGATATTTTTGAGGCTCGTTCTGCCATTTCAGCCAATCGGCAATAAGTCCTTCGGTAAACCTGCCGTCGCCGTCCCATACCTGCCTGCTTGAAAGAATATCCGCCTTTTCCGTTTTTGCATTTGAATCCCATATTGCATAGCAGTTGTCAACGAGCGAGTATATTACAGTGCCGGCAATACCCTTATCTGCACCTCGCCGCTTCCACGAAGAGGTCTTGGCGTCATATATTATCTTCCCGGCAAAGAGAGAATTTCCGTTTGCCTTTATGACGTAACCTATGCTCGATTCTTTTTCATCTGTCTTGTATTTCGGAAAAGCGGAATTATACGTCCATGTATCCGTAAGCGCCTTCCATGAGCAATTCATCAAAAACGTCTTTCCGATTCCGTTGTCTCCCGTTATTATATTAAGCCGCGGTGCAAAAGAAATTTCAGTTTTGTCCGTAGGACCTATATTTTCAAGCTCTATTTTTTTTAATATTCCCGAATCAATACCCATAATACCGTCAGCTCCGTTTCTGTTAATATGTTCATTTTTATTTAATCAAAACAAATAAAGCCGTTTTAAATAATATTATACCAAAATTGCACATAAAGTCAAACATAAATTAAAAAATTCATCAATCCTATTGACAATATTCCGTTTCGGTGATATACTTATGCCGTGGTAAAGCGGTAAAGCGCTAACGCAATAATAAATTCGGAGGAAGCTATGAATCATCCGCATTCTCAGGCAACAGATAACCTTTTCAAGGCAATTCTTACACTTGAAACAGTAGAGGAATGTTATAATTTTTTCGAGGACGCCTGCACAATAAAAGAAATAATCGAGATCGCACAGCGCTTTGAGGTTGCAGGTCTGCTCAAGCAGGGCGTAAGCTACGCTCAGATAAGCAAAGAAACGGGTGCAAGCACAGCAACAATAAGCCGTGTGAATAGGTGCCTGACCTACGGGAGCGACGGCTACAATACCGTGCTCGCAAGGCTGAGCGAGAAGGAAAATAAGTGAATAATATTAAAGCGGAGAACATTATGTTTGACACAAATATTCTTAAAAACGAGGAAAAAGCCGTATTTTCTCTGAGGTCACTTTACGGCAGATACGGCTATAAGTCGTATAAAATGGGTAAATTCGAGGAGTACGAGCTTTACTCGCGCAACAGGGATTTTCTCGTAAGCGAAAATATAATCGTCTTTAACGATACCGACGGCAGACTCCTCGCATTGAAGCCCGACGTTACGCTGTCTATAATCAAAAACTCAAAGGACGAGACGGGGTGCGTTCAAAAGCTGTATTATAACGAGAACGTATACAGAGTCTCACCGCGCACTCATACGTTCAAGGAAATAATGCAGACAGGTCTTGAATGTATAGGTGACATCGACATATACAACGTAATAGAGGTAATCTGTCTTGCCGCCGAAAGCCTTTCGGTGATAGCGCCCGAATTTGTTCTTGACGTGTCCCATATGGGAATCCTTTCGGCAATAGTCGATTCCTGCACATCGGACAAGGAGCTTAAAAAGCAAATAGTAGCCTTCGCCGCGCAGAAAAACACTCATGATATCAAAGCCCTGTGTGCCGAGAACAACATTGACGAGGAGGTATGCGGCAGACTTTGCGATTTTATAGGAATTTACGGAGAAATGGGCAGTGTTATCGAAAAGCTTGACAAAATATGCTGTGACGCAAAATCAAAGGAAGCATATAACGAGCTTAAATTCATATATTCCCTCATCAAGGGGACGGCTTTTGAGAAAAACATACATTTTGATTTTTCAATAGCAAACGATATGAATTATTATAACGGCATAGTTTTTCAAGGGTTCATTGAAGGCATTCCCGACAGCGTGCTTTCAGGCGGACAGTATGATATGCTCATGCACAAAATGGGTAGAAAGTCAGGTGCGATAGGCTTTGCGGTATATCTCGACGTGCTTGAACAGCTCTCTGTTCACACTGCGGAATATGATGTTGATACGCTTATTTTGTATGATGATAAAACAGATATAAAAGAGCTTATGAAAAAAGTAAACGAAATGACTCAAAACGGGACAAGCATTACAGTGCAAAAGCAGATCCCCTCAAAGCTCAGATACAGGCATATATTAAATCTTTCCGGAAAGGGGCGTGAAAACAATGATTAACATTGCATTGCCCAAAGGCAGACTTGGTGAAAAGGTTTATTCGATGTTCGAGGCGGCAGGTTATGAATGCCCGTCAATAAAAGAAAATAACAGAAAGCTTATATTTGAAAACAGTGATTGCGGAGTAAGATATTTCTGGGTAAAGCCTTCAGATGTTGCCATTTATGTAGAGCGCGGCGCCGCAGATATTGGCGTTGCGGGCAAGGATATTCTTTTGGAATATTCTCCGGATGTATTCGAGTTGCTTGACATGAATACCGGCAAATGCCGCATGGCTGTTGCCGCAAAAAAAGGATTTCATGACAATACAGATAAAACGCTTCGTGTTGCGACTAAGTTCGTCAACATTGCAACTCGGTTTTATGCGGATAAATGCAGAGATATTGATATAATCAAGCTGAACGGTTCCATTGAGCTTGCACCTATTTTAGGTCTTTCCGATGTAATAGTCGATATTGTCGAAACAGGAACAACCTTAAGAGAAAATGACCTCGAACCGATAGAAACAATAGTTCAGATAAGCTCACGTCTTATCGCCAATAAAGCAAGATTCAGATTCAAGGCCGACAAAATAGAAGAGATAGTCAATAATATAAAAAGGTACGGTATAAAAAATGATTAAGATATTAAAATATTCAGAGGTTTCGGACAGCGAGATTTTCGTGCGAAGCAGTGCCGTGAACGATGTAAGCAAGATCGTGTCGGATATAATAGATGATGTAATAAAAAGAGGCGATGAGGCACTGTTTGAATATTGCAAAAAATTCGACGGCGCTGACCTGACTTCTTTTGAAGTAACGGATGACGAGATTAACGAGGCTTTCAGCTCGGTTGATGAGCGTTTTATAGAAATCTTGAAAAAAGCCACAGAAAACATACGTGAATTTCACAGCAAGCAGCTTCGCAGCAGCTTCATTATAAACGAAAAAGAGGGCGTAATCACGGGGCAAAAAATAATTCCGATAGAAAAGGTAGGCCTTTACGTTCCCGGTGGCAAAGCAGCATATCCGTCAACAGTGCTTATGGACAGTGTTCCGGCAAAAATCGCAGGCTGCCGTGAAATAGTGATCACAACTCCTCCCGGCAAAGACGGCAAAGTAAATCCCGTAATTCTTGCCGCCGCAAAAATTGCAGGCGTTGACCGAATATTCAAGGTTGGAGGCGCACAGGCAATAGCGGCTCTGGCATACGGCACAAAAAGCATACCGCAGGTGGACAAAATCGTAGGTCCGGGTAACGCCTTTGTTGCAGAAGCAAAAAAACAGGTGTTCGGTAGAGTTTCAATAGATATGATCGCAGGCCCGAGCGAAATACTGATTGTTGCCGACGGAACCTGCAATCCGGAATTTGTCGCGGCAGACCTTTTGTCTCAGGCAGAACATGACGAAATGGCAAGTGCGGTTCTTGTAACAGACAGCACAAGCCTCGCAAAAGATGTAAGTCTCGAGCTTGAAAAGCAGATACCTTGCCTTTCAAGAAAGGATATAGCACGCGCTTCCATAGATAATAACGGCAAAATAATAGTTACCGACAATATTGCTATTGCAATAGACATCGCAAACAGGCTCGCGCCCGAACATCTTGAGCTTTGCGTTGATAATCCATTTGATTATCTCGATTCCGTAAAGCACGCAGGCTCAATATTCATGGGCAAAAACTGCCCCGAAGCGCTCGGCGACTATTTTGCAGGTCCGAACCACACTCTGCCAACAAGCGGCACGGCGCGCTTCTCAAGCCCGCTTTCGGTAGACGACTTTGTAAAGAAATCTCAATACACATACTATACTAAGGACGCTCTTGCAAAGGTTGCTCAAGATGTTGCATACTTTGCACGTCAGGAGGGACTTACAGCACATGCAAAGAGTGCGATTGTAAGGACGGAAAACAAAACGAACGGAGAAAAGCAGTGAGCCGATTTTTCAGTAACAAATTCGATAAGCTTGAGCCGTATGTTCCGGGCGAACAGCCAAAGGATGTAAAATACATAAAGCTCAATACAAACGAGTCACCGTTTGCGCCGTCCTCAGCCGTCATAAGGGCGGCAGAGCTTGAAGCTTCGAGACTTCAGCTTTACAGTGACCCGGATGTGCAGGATATATGTGATGCAATCGCGGGGCTGTACGGAGTCTCCCCCGATGAGGTGCTCCCGTCAAACGGTTCCGACGAGACGCTCAATTTTGCATTCATGGCGTTTTGCGACAAGAACAATCCCATTTGCTTTCCCGATATAAGCTACGGTTTTTATCCCGTTTTTGCGGAATTCAACAATATTCCGTATGAGGAGATCCCTCTTAAAGAGGATTTTTCAATCGACTACCGCGACTATTGCGGCAAGGGAAAGAATATCGTGATAGCAAATCCGAACGCTCCGACGGGCATGGCTCTTCCCCTTTGGCAGATAGAGGAAATCATAAAGAGCAATCCGGACAACATAGTAATCATTGACGAAGCGTATGTTGACTTCGGCGCTCAAAGTGCTGTCGGGTTAATAAAAAAGTATGACAATCTGATAGTAATACAGACGTTTTCCAAATCGCGTTCAATGGCAGGCGCAAGACTCGGCTATGCCGTTGCCTGCAAGGACATAATAAACGACCTGAACACAGTCAGATTTTCCACCAACCCGTACAATGTAAACAGAATGACTATTGCCTGCGGTGCGGCGGCAATAAGCGACAATGATTATTACATGAGCAACTGCAAAACAATTGCCGAAACACGCGAATATACAAAAAAAGCTCTTGAAGATATGAATTTTGAAGTTCTTCCATCAAAAGCAAACTTTCTCTTTGCACGCTCACGCAATATAGGCGGAAAGCTTTTGTATGAAAAGCTAAAGCAGAACGGAATACTCATAAGACATTTTGAAAAGGAACGCATAAAAGATTATAACAGAATAACAATCGGCACAAAAGAACAAATGGAAACATTCTTGGATACTGTAAAAAAAATATTGGAGGACAATATATGAGATACGGCGAAATCAAAAGAAAAACCGCTGAAACGGATATTATTCTCGAGTTGAATATTGACGGAAAAGGTGAAAGCTCAATCGATACGGGATGCGGATTTTTTGATCATATGCTCACGCTTTTTGCAAAGCACTCAAGATTTGACCTGAATATCAAGTGCTGTGGTGATACCAACGTTGATTATCATCACACAGTTGAAGACGTCGGCATATGCCTGGGCGAAGCATTCCGCACGGCGCTCGGTGACAAAAAAGGAATAAATCGCTACGGCGACATTATTCTCCCTATGGACGAGGCTCTCGTGCTTGCCGCTGTTGATATTTCCGGCAGAAGCCATCTTGCATTCGAACTTGATATTCCCGCCGCAAAAATAGGCGATTTTGATTCGGAGCTTGTCAAGGAATTTTTCTGTGCATTTGTACGCAGATCCGAAATAACACTTCATATTAAAAAATTCAGCGGAGAAAATTCGCATCATATATCCGAATGTGCGTTCAAGGCTGTTGCAAGAGCACTGAAAGAAGCCTTGCAAACAGACGAAAAATATAAGGACGAAATTCCCTCCACAAAAGGAGTTCTCTAATGATTGCAATAATTGATTACGGCGTAGGAAATCTCTTTTCTCTGAGATCATCTCTCGAAAGCATAGGCGCAAATGTCACCGTTACGGGAGATGCCGAAATAATTCGTTCAGCCGACAAAATAATTCTTCCGGGTGTCGGAGCTTTCGGAGATGCGGCAAAAAAGCTCAAGGACGGTGCTCTTGATAAAGTAATAAAAGAGGAAGCCGCAAAAGGCAAGCCTCTCATGGGCATATGCCTCGGAATGCAGCTGCTCTTTGAAAAAAGCTATGAATACGGCGAGCACGAAGGTCTTAGGCTTATAAAGGGTAAGGTCGTCCCAATGGAAGGCGTAATACCGCCTCAGCTCAAGATACCGCATATAGGCTGGAATGCGCTTCATTTCAACGGCAAAAAGCATGAGCTGTTCAAGTATATAAACGAAAACGACTGCGTTTATTTTGTTCATTCATATTATGCCGACGACTGCAAAGACTCAGTCATCGCAACCGCGGAATACGGAAAAGAGCTTACTGCCGCCGCCGCCCGTAACAACGTATGCGGATGTCAGTTTCATCCCGAAAAAAGCGGAGTGGTTGGGCTTTCCATACTGAGGGCTTTCTGCGAGCTGTGATTTTTGTGCTGAATTGATACATTTAATGAAAGATACGGTGAATTTATGATTATTTTACCAGCAATAGATTTATACTCAAGCAAAGCCGTGCGTCTTTACAAGGGTGATTATTCCGCAATGACCGTCTACAATGACGATCCGCTTGAAACAGCTAAGGATTTTGAAGCTTCGGGTGCCGAATACATTCATATAGTTGACCTCGAGGGTGCCAAAAGCGGCGATACACCAAACATCGCCACGGTCGAGCGCATAGTAAAAGGGACTTCTCTTTCGGCGGAAATAGGCGGCGGAATACGTTCAATGGAAACGATAGAAAAATATATATCGATAGGCGTAAAAAGAGTCATACTCGGCACTGCCGCGGTTGTTGACAGACAATTTTTAACTAATGCCGTAAATAAATACGGCGACCGGATAGCCGTAGGCGTTGATATCCGCGACGGATATGTTGCAATAAAGGGCTGGACTCAGACAAGTGAGCTTTCATGCGATGATTTCTGCCTGCAAATGCAGAATATCGGAGTAAAAACAATAATTTGCACCGATATATCAAAGG
>CAMEIT010000075.1 GCA_945918795.1 uncultured Clostridia bacterium
GTTGAAAACGCTCTCAAATATATCTTCAAAGCCCGAAAATCCCGAGAATCCGCCACCGCCGCCGAAAGCATTTCCGTCCGCCGAGCCGTATGTATCGTAATTGCTTCTCTTTTCGGCATCGCCCAGAACACTGTACGCCTCGTTTATCTCTTTGAATTTTTCCTCAGCCTCAGCCGAATGGTCGTTAAGGTCGGGATGATATTTTTTTGCAAGCGTTCTGTACGCTTTTTTTATTTCATCAGCCGTAGCGCTCTTGTCCACGCCGAGCACTTCGTAATAATCCTTGCCCACAAGAAGTTTCCTCCTGCTTTAATTATATATAAATATTTGGAATATAGCCTTATAAAAGCTCCATTCCGAATACATACCGTGATATTATACTAAATATTGATAAAAAAAGCAATACTTAAGTAAAAATTACTTTTTGCCCGTAAATCCAATATCTAAAACTCGCCCCCACCGGAAAAACGGTGGGGGCATAAAATCATACCAAACCGTACAAGATTCTATTATTATTTATCGTCGTCAACGACTTCATAATCAGCATCGGCAACGTCATCGTTGTTTGATGAAGCTGCGCCGCCGTTAGGATTCTGTCCCTGCGGTCCCTGCTGCTGATAAATCTTGCCGAACACGTCATATGAAACCTTTGTCAGAGAATCCGTGCCCGCTTTGATCTTGTCAACGTCGCCGCCCTCAAGAGCCTTCTTAAGATTTGCGATCTCGGCGTTGATCTTATCCTTATCGGAGGATGCAATCTTGTCGCCCATTTCGTTGACAGTCTTTTCTGTCTGATAAATAAGAGTATCGGCATGGTTCTTTGCTTCTACTGCTTCTTTCTTCTTCTTATCCTCAGCGGCAAAACGCTCAGCTTCTTTTACAGCCTTGTCGATCTCGTCGTTTGAGAGATTTGTCGAAGCGGTAATTGTAATGTTCTGCTCCTTACCAGTACCCTTATCTATTGCGGATACCTTAACGATACCGTTAGCGTCGATATCGAATGTTACTTCGATTTGCGGAACACCTCTCGGAGCCGGAGCAATGCCGTCAAGATTGAATCTGCCTATTGTCTTGTTGTCGGCAGCCATTTCTCTTTCGCCCTGGAGAACGTGAACTTCAACACTTGTCTGACCGTCGGCAGCCGTAGAGAAAATCTGGCTTCTCTTTGCAGGTATTGTTGTATTTCTTTCGATGAGCTTTGTGAATACGCCGCCGAAAGTCTCGATACCGAGTGAAAGAGGAGTTACATCGAGGAGCAATACGTCTTTAACGTCGCCGCCGAGTACGCCGCCCTGAATAGCCGCACCTACTGCAACACATTCATCGGGGTTGATGCCCTTGTGCGGTTCCTTGCCTGTTACCTTCTTAACTGTTTCCTGTACAAGCGGAACACGTGATGAACCACCTACAAGAAGAACCTTATCGATTTCATTTACAGATATGCCGGAATCCTTGATTGCGTTCCTCATAGGTATTATTGTCGATTCAACGAGGTCGCCTATAAGTTCGTTGAGCTTTGCTCTTGTAAGAGTCATATCAAGATGCTTAGGACCTGTTGCGTCAGCCGTAATGAACGGAAGATTAATGTTTGTCGACATAACGCCCGACAACTCAATCTTGGCCTTTTCTGCGGCTTCCTTAAGTCTCTGCATAGCCATTTTGTCTTCGCGCAGATCAATGCCGTTTTCCTTCTTGAATTCGCTTGCCATGTACTCGATTATTCTCTGGTCGAAGTCATCGCCGCCGAGCATATTGTTACCGTTCGTTGCGAGAACTTCAAATACGCCGTCGCTTATTTCAAGTATAGATACATCGAATGTACCGCCGCCGAGGTCGTATACCAATATCTTCTGGCTCTCGTCCTTTTCAAGACCGTATGCAAGAGCAGCTGCCGTAGGCTCGTTTATGATTCTGAGCACTTCAAGACCGGCAATTTTGCCTGCGTCCTTTGTAGCCTGTCTCTGGCTGTCGCTGAAGTATGCAGGAACTGTAATAACGGCCTGCGTTACCGGCTCGCCGATGTAAGCCTCAGCGTCTGTCTTTAACTTTTGAAGTATCATAGCCGAAATCTCTTGCGGCGAATATGCTTTTCCGTCTATATTTACCTTTGCATCGGTACCCATTTTACGTTTGATAGAAGATACTGTGTGGTCCGGGTTTGTGATAGCCTGACGCTTTGCAACCTGACCTACAAGTCTTTCTCCGTTCTTTGCGAATGCTACAACAGAAGGTGTTGTTCTTGCACCCTCAGCATTTGCTATTACGACGGGTTCTCCGCCTTCCATTACTGCAACACAAGAATTTGTTGTACCTAAGTCTATACCAATTATTTTTCCCATGATAAAAAACCTCCCATTATGAGTTGAATTTTCTTAATAAATATTTTAACCGATATTTCTACCGATTATTTTGCAACCTTAACCATGCTGAATCTCAGCACTTTGCCCTTGCGCATATAGCCCTTCTGGAAAACCTGTACTATCTGATTTTCCTCGACGCCCTCTCCTGCTTCCTCCTGCATAACCGCATGGTGGAAATTGGGATCGAATGTCTCGGTTTCTATTTCGCAAACATCGAGCTTTTCAAATATTTCGTTTACCTGTCTGAGCAAAAGCTCTATGCCCTTTAAGAGCGATTCATCGCCGAACTTTTTAGCCGCATCCACAGCTCTTTCAACATTGTCAAGCATAGGTAAGAACAGCTTTACCGTCTCATTTATGCCGTCCTCCGTTGCCTCGGAAACAGCGTTTTTGTTTCTTCTTTTGTAATTCTCAAAATCCGCCTGTATCCTCTGTGCCGCAAGTAAGTATTCATCTGCTTTATCCTGAGCCGCTTTTATTTTCTCCTCGGCTTTGCTGTCCTGTTCAGCCTCGTTTGAATCGGTTTTTTCCTCTTCTTCTGCCACAGGCTGTTCTTCGGGCTGTTCAAGCTCCTCTTCTTCGTCTATATTCTTATCTTTATCTTTGCTCATTTTATATCCTGCCCCTTTCATTTCTTATTTTCGTCTGTCAATGGGTGTCCCTCATCCAGAGCAATAAGATGCTGTGTAAGCTTATCTACAACGTTATCGATAAGCGATACAACCTTGGGATAATTCATTCTTTTAGGACCGATTATTCCGACAGAGCCGTATATCTTCCTGTTTACGCAATACGTTGCCGTAATAACACTGAAGCTCTTCATTTCATCTATCGGATTTTCGTCTCCTATATGAATGCTTACGCCCTCCTCAGCCGTACCGTCAGCCAGATCAAACATAAGTTCTTTTTTCTTCATGAGAGAGAAGAATTCCTTTGCCTTGACAATATCGCTGTACTCGGGTATATCAAGTATATTGTTCAAGCCCTCCATGTATACCTTACGTTCGTTCTGTGCGTCCACCGTCTCGGAAATAGCGTCCACAAGACTGTTGAAGAACTCTCTGTCCTTTGCCAATCCGTCCTTCATTGTATCGTAAACCGCATCACCTACACGGTCAAGGCTTCTGCCCTTGAAGTAGTAATTAAGCTTTTCCGAAATTTTATCCAGATAAGCCTCATCCATATCATAAGGCTTCCTGATAAGCATATCCTTTACGATACCCGTATCGGTAACCACAATAAGAAGAACAAAATTGTCGTCAACCGGAATAAGCCTTACATTCTTTATTACAACGTTATCAAGCTTCGGTCCGACGGCTATCGCGGTATAGTTTGAAATATCCGAAAGAGTTTTTGCCGTAAGCATAAGCAGATCCTCGAGCTGTGCGGATTTCTTTTCGTAAACTTCCTTGATGTAATCCGCCTCGTTTTGCGATAAAGCATTGACCTGCATCAGCTTATCAACATAAAACCTATACGCCTTGTCCGACGGTATTCTGCCTGAGGACGTATGCAGCTGTCTGAGAAAACCCATTTCCTCGAGATCAGCCATTTCGTTTCTGATAGTTGCCGAGCTTAATTCGTTGTTATACTTTTTTGCTATCGTTCTGGAGCCAATCGGTTCAGCCGTTACAATATAATCATCTATAATAGTTCTTAAAATTGCCAGCTTGCGGTCTCCTAACAGCATACTTAACACCACCTTTTGTTAGCACTCTCGCCTGTTGAGTGCTAACTGTCTATATTGTATCACTATTTTTGTAAATGTCAATACCTTTTTTAAATTTTTTAAAAATTTTTTTTGCAAGCCCACCGAAAATAAATCCGTATATAAAATAAAGCCGAATTAATTTTAATTCAGCTTAAGACATACGTTATATACTCATTATGCCGCAATAATATTATGCGCCGCACATAATGTATTTATAAAAAGAAGAACAAAAAAGTTTAATTAAATCACACTGCAAAATACGAGGAGTATAATAAGGAAGCCGAAGTTGAAAGCAGAAAACATACATATGTATTGCTTTGTCTTTCCGCCGCTGAGCCTCGTATATTCGCTGAGCGTTATCAGACTTGCAAGAGAAGCAATGAGCGTGCCCGTGCCGCCTATATTCACACCCAAAAGCAGCTCACGATAATTTTGTGTAAACTGTGAAAGGAGAATCGCAGACGGCACATTGCTTATTACCTGGCATGAAAGTGCCGAAACAACAAGCGTATTTTTTGCAAGCAGGCGCGAGAGCAAATCGTTTACGACATCGATTCTCGCCATATTCCCCGCAAACACAAAGAATGCTCCGAAAGTAAAAAGGAGCGCGTAATCAACGTCCTTGAGTGCTTTTCTGTCCGCGAATATAAGTACGGCAGGAATCAATATAAGTCCCGTCCAATAAGGTAAGGCTCTGAATACTATTGCTATCGAATACACAAACAGCGCCGCATAAAGCACCGTTTTTTTGGTGTCGGGCTTTGCAGACTCGCTCTTGTTTATTGTCAAAGGCTCTTTCTTTACAAACAAGCAGCATCCGGTTATGAGCGTTACGGAAAGCGCAAACGGCGGGAACATTATCGAGAAAAATTCGGTTGTGGGAATATTGAATTTTGAATACAGATAAAGGTTCTGCGGATTGCCGAAGGGTGTCAGCATTCCACCAAGGTTTGCCGAAATATTCTGCATTATGAACGTAAACGCCATATATTTTTCCTTGCCCGTAGACGAAAGCACAAAATAACCAAGCGGCAGGAATGTAATAAGCGCCATGTCATTTGCGATTATCATGGAGCCTATAAACGTTATGTAAGCAAGTGCTATTACGGCAGAGCGCGTGTTGCCCGTTATCTGTACTATTTTGCGCGCCGTCGCCGAGAAAAAGCCTATGTTTTTCAATGCGCAAACAACTGCAAGCGTGCAGAAAAGGCACGTGAGCGTTTTGAAATCAAAATATCCTATATATTCTTTATCCGGCGGCACAATGCACGATGTAATGAGCGCAAGTGCAAGCGCTATTACGAGCACGGTATGCTTTTTTACAAATGCCGAAGCCTTGTATATGAAATTGCCTGTATGCAACTGACGGAACGTGTGTTCCATAATTATTCTCCGTTAAGCTTTTATTTAAACAACAGCACATATTTTACCACCAAAGTTTATTTTTTTCAATCACAAATATGTATTTTCCCGTAAGCTTTTTGTTTTTTCGTGCTTTGTCCGATATATTGAATAAATTTCCGAAAAAGTCATGTTGCTTTATTGACATATGCACGGTTTTGATGTAAAATAATTTCACACCAAAAGCTGTTCAAGGCTTTCTCAAAACGGAGGATTATATTATTTATGGAAAGAAAGTATAAAAGAGTTGTACTGCTCGGAGTAGATGGTGCAGGTTCATTTTTTCAGGTTGCCGATACACCGAATATGGACAAAATATTTGCAAACGGTTCGGTTACATATGATGCGGTTACATCATTCCCGAGTATAAGTGCAGAATGCTGGGGATCTATGCTCCATGGTATTACGCCTGAAGAACACAAGCTTACAAATACGATCGTAAGCTCGGAAAAATATGATACAAAATCGGAATATCCGTCTGTTTTCCGCCTCATACGCAAAGCATATCCCGATGCAGTTCTCGCGTCATTCTGTAATTGGAGTCCAATTAACTACGGCATTATCGAACACGACCTTGGAGTTTATATGGATTCAAACAGAGATGATGTGCTCACAGACAAAATTGTTTCATACATAAATGAAAACGATTTTAATTTTATTTTTGTTCAATTCGACAGCGTTGACGGTGCGGGACATTCAAACGGATACGGCACAAAGAATCATCTGGCACAGATAACAACTATCGATTCTTATATAGGCAGAATTTATGACGCACTTAAAGACAGAAATATGATTGATGACACTCTCTTTATGGTAACGGCAGACCACGGCGGCACGCCTGGTGGCAGTCACGGTGGAGATTCGGAGGCTGAAATGAGAATATTCATCGGTGCTTCCGGCAAAAATATCGTAAGCGGCAAAATGGTAAGCGAAAACGGCGTATCCGTAAGAGATATTGCGGCAATCGTTCTGTATGCTTTCGGAATAGAATGCCCTGATAATTGGAACGCAGGAATACCCGACAATCTGTTTGAAGGATATGTTCCCTCACGTGCAAAGGCACACAGAAAAAAACCCGTATGGAGCGAATTCGGCAGACCGCTTATTGACGGTGAAAAATCATTTGACGAGCTTATATCCGCAGGAAAGCTCAGAAGCGTACTCAAATTTGACGGCTCTGTAAATGACGAGACGGGCAAGTCTGCCCCGAAAGAATGCGGACAGCTTGAGTACGTTGACGGATATGGCGGCAAAGCAGTAAAGCTCACAAACGGTCACATTGTAATCGACCCGTACAAGGTAGGTGCGGATAATTTTTCGGTAGCATTCCGTTTTAAGCCGGGCAAGCTTGAAAATGAAGCAGTCATAATCGCAAACAGAAACCTTTCCGAAGTCGGCAGTGCGGGCTTTGCATTCACGGCAGATAAAAACGGCATTAAATTCAGCGCAGGCAACGGAAGCTCAATCGAAAGCAAGTGTGATGATACATTTCTTTTCCCCGAGGGCTTCAACGACGGCGGCTGGAGACACGTTATTTTGTCCGTCGCGCACAAGGAGCATTCCGTTACCGTCATATATGATTTTGAGAAATGCACAACACAGCTTTTCGACAGTGCGCTCAAAACGGTAACATTCGATGCACTCGCATTCTGCATAGGTCAGGACGGAACTCAAAAATACACTCATTCTCTTGATGCCGCAATAGACGATATGCTTATATTCAACGGATGTTTTACTGTCGAAGACGCGCAAAAGCTCAAGAAAATGTACGAAAAATAACTTCAAAAGAAAAAAAGAGGATTAATTATGGAACGCAAATACAAAAGAGTAGTAATAATGGGTGCGGACGGCTGCGGTACATTTTTCTTGCAGGCAAACACGCCCAACTTAGATAAAATACTTGCAAACGGTTCTGTTTCTTATAACGCTGTTACCTCTTTCCCGAGTATAAGCGCCGAAAGCTGGGGTTCTATGCTTCACGGAGTAATGCCCGAATACCACGACCTCACAAACACTATCGTAGGCACAAAAAAGTATGATCCCGATTCGGAATATCCTTCCATATTCCGAATCGTGCGTGAAAATTATCCCGACGCGGTACTTGCGTCGTTCAGCGGATGGGATTCCATAAATTTCGGAATCATTGAAGACGGTCTTGATGTCAAAAAAGTAACCGGCGATGACGCTTTTGTTGCCGAGAGTGCCGCCGCATACATTAACGAGAACGATTTTGATCTTTTGTTCATACAGTTTGACAGCACAGACGGCGCAGGACACAAAAACGGTTACGGTTCTCAAAAGCATCTGGAACAGATTTCTCTCATTGACTCTTACATGGGGAAAATATATGACGCACTTGACAAAAGGAATATGCTTGAGGACACGCTCATAATAATTTCCACCGATCACGGCGGCACACCAGGCGGAGTTCACGGCGGTGCTTCCGATGCGGAAATGCACATTCTCGTAGGAGTTGCAGGCAAAAACGTCGTAAAGGGAGAAATGAAAAGTCAAAACGGCGTATCGATAAGAGATATATCCGCCATTGCTCTTTACGCGCTCGGCATCAAATGTCCCGACAATTTCCAGGGCTTTGTTCCGAACAATCTTTTTGAAGGCTATGTGCAGGATACTTCCGTAATACATAGAACGGAACCTGTATGGAAAGAATATAACAAACCGTTATTTGCCGACGAAACATCGTTTGAAGAGCTTGTTGAGGCAGGCAAGCTGCGCACCATTCTTCATTTTGACGGTAACGTTGACGATGCAACGGGAAGATTTGTTCCCGAAGCCGGCGGAAATATCGTTTACACAGACGGCGTTGTCGGACAGGCCGCCGATATGTCGCACGGTCACGTAGCACTTGACAGATTCAAGCTCGGGCTTGATAATTTTTCGTTTGCATTCTGGTTCAAGCTCATTGACGCCGAAAAAGAAGCGCCTATCATATCGAACCGAAACGCTTCCGTTGACGGCAGCGCGGGATTTTCGTTCACAACAAACAACGACGGTATAATTTTTACATACGGAGACGGCAAACGGCAAATGACCTGTCTTTATAACTTCCCGTATCCCGAGGGCTTTGCAGGTCAATGGCGTCACGTTGTTTTCACTGTAAATCACAGAGCGCAAGGCATCGTTGTTTATTACGATTTCAAAAAGTGCGATGACCAGCTTTTCGACAGCTCGTTCAAGGACATAGGCTTTGACGCGCTCAAGGTATGTATCGGTCAGGACGGTACTCAGAACTACCCTGTTCCGCTTAACGCGCTCATAGATGAGATGCTCATTTTCAACGGAGTTCTCACGCAAAGCGACGTTGACAAGCTGAAAAAGATGTATAACCGATAAGCTTTTTTCGTATATCCGTCGCAAAATGCGGATTTATTCAGTTTGATTCGCCCGAAACATTGACATTGCCGCAAAAATATGTTACAATATTTTGGAATAATATTACAAAAGGAGAGGAATATGTGGAATAAAATCAAAAACAATTCTGCAAATATAATAACGTCTATCAGATTCTTTGTAGCGATAGCAATACTTATACTCTACTTTTCAAATGCTGAGAATTGGCTTTGGCGATGCTTGGGGCTTTTCATATTCGGCTCTTTGACTGATGTAATAGACGGATTCGTTGCAAGAAAGTGCCACTGCGTAAGCGGCTTCGGCAAGCTGCTCGACCCTATATGCGATAAATCCATGATGCTGTCAATGATTCTCGTGCTCGCGCTCGGCGGATATATTTATATGTGGATATTCATCGCGCTTGCACTTAAAGAGCTTATCATGGTAATAGGTGCGATATTCTTCTTCAACAAAAAAATTGTCGTTATGTCAAACTGGTACGGAAAATTATCCACATTATTGTTTACAGTGGCAGTAATAATGGCGATTTTCGGCTTACAGCCGTACAGTGACTGGATTTTGACTGCCGCTGTCGTATGGACTGTCATTACAATGATTCAATACGGAGTTTATTATTTCAAACAGCTCAAAAACGGCTGATTTTATGCGTTTTATAAAAAAATATATTTTATCAACAACTTTACAGGAGGATTGTAATTATGAAATTAGGTGTAGTTGCGGCATTGTTCAACGACAGACCGCTCAAGGATGCGCTTGATTATTTGAATACTCTCGGCGTTCAGATGATCGAAATAGGCGCAGGCGGCTTCCCGGGTAAAGCTCATTGTGACCCGGAGGTTCTGCTCGCAGATGAAAAGAAATTTGATGAATTCAAAAAGACAATTGAGGATTCGGGCATTGAAATAAGCGCTTTTGCCTGCCACGGAAACCCCGTTCATCCTAACAAGGAAATGGCGGCAAATTACTGCAAGGATTTCAATAACACAGTGCTTATCGCAGAAAAAATGGGTATAGACAGAATCATCACGTTCTCCGGATGCCCCGGCGGCTCCCCTGAGGATAAAACGCCTAACTGGGTAACTTGCCCGTGGCCGGATGATTTCCTCGGAATACTCGATTATCAGTGGAATGAGGTACTCGTTCCGTATTGGAAAGAAGCCGTTAAATTCGCTGAGGCTCATGGCATTAAAAAGATAGCTCTCGAAATGCACCCCGGCTTCTGCGTTTACAACCCGGAAACTCTCCTTAAGCTCCGCGCCGCTGTCGGCAGTGATATTATCGGCGCTAACTTCGACCCGAGCCACTTGTTCTGGCAGGGTATTGAACCTGTTGCCGCTATCCGCGAACTCGGTAGTGCTATACATTACGTTCATGCTAAGGATACTAAGGTTGATGCTATTAATACGGCTAAACATGGCGTTCTCGATACAAAACGCTATACAGATGAAATAAACCGCTCTTGGATATTCAGATCCGTTGGCTATGGCCACGATATGTCCGTTTGGAAGGATATAGTAAGTAACCTTAAGCTCGTCGGCTATGACGACGTTCTCAGTATCGAACATGAGGATAGCCTCATGGCTCCGACTGAGGGCTTCGAAAAGGCTGTTAAACTCCTTAAGGACGCTATTATCTCTGAATCCGCCGGTGAAATTTGGTGGGCTTGATTCTTAATCGTTAAGCAGAAATTTTTCCGGGGCTGCCGCCCCGTACCCCGCCAAGCTTCTTTTCGTGAGGCTCTGCCTCACACTCCGCAAGCCTTTGAAA